>JAKSOV010000071.1 GCA_024405415.1 Akkermansia sp. | reverse complement strand
CAAAAATAGTACATAGTACCTAGTACATAGTAAATCTACAAATCCTCATTTGCCGTGCAGAAACCTCGCGATTATCTTCCTGTCCGGTGAGGCCAGCGGGGTCTGAGGCAGCGCGGCGAGGGGGACAAAGCGCTCGCCCTCACGCGTGGCGGTGCCGGACGCAGCTCGGTAGAGGCGGCGCGTTACTTTGTAGCGTGTCACGCTGTAGGTTTGGTCGGCCAGGTGCTCCAGCCCGGCTACCTCCGCTTCACTGCGGCGGGGCAGGCGGTACATGCCGGCGTGGCGGGCATTTTCCCCTTGCTGCTCCAGCAGCAGTCCCTGCGGGGTGAGGCAGAGGATGTCGCAGTGCTCCAGCCGCGTCACTTCCTTCTTGGGGAGTTTGACGGGGAGGGTTTCCGGCTGCTCCGCCGCGCACCATTCGCGGATGGGGCAGAGCGCACAGCGCGGATTACCGCTCGTGCAGATGGTCTGCCCCAGCTCCATGAGGGCGGAGTTGTAGGCGCGCGGCTCCGTGGCGTGTACCAGCTCCGCCGCTTTTGCCCAGTGCGCCTTGCGGCCCGCGGGGGAGTCCACGGGCGTGCGGTCGTTGAACAGGCGGGAGAATACGCGCGAGACGTTGGCATCTACCAGCGGGGCGGGGCGGTTGTAGGCAAAGCTCAGCACGGCGCCTACCGTGTAATCCCCGATGCCGGGCAGGGCGCGGATATCGGCTTCTTCCGTCGGGAAACGGCCGCCGAAGCGTTCTACGATGGCTATGGCTGCCGACCGCAGGGAGCGCACGCGACGGTAGTATCCCAAGCCCTCCCACGAGCGCAGGGCTGTCTGTTCATCTGCTGCAGCGAGTGCGGCGGGGGTGGGGAATTGTTGCATCCACGCCTCGTAGCGTCCGAGCACGGTGGGTATCGTGGTCTGTTGCAGCATCACCTCGCTGACGAGAATCGCCCACGGATTCGTCGTGCGGCGCCAAGGGTAGTCCCGCCCCTGCTCGCGAAACCAGCGTACCAGCGCTTCTGCAAGCGGGTGAGGCATCACATCTTGCCGCTCACCATGTTGGTGAGGGCGGAAATCAGCTCCTCTGAGCCATAGGCATCCGTCTGTGCCAGCCTGAGCAGAGATGCCATGAACTTCTGCACGGCTTCGCGCACTTCTGTCGTGTTCATTTGCTCTCGGAAGAGGGCGGCGTGCTCCGGCGCGGGTTTGGGGAGCTCCTGTGCCTGTGCCTGAAGCGTTTGCAGGCGGGAGGAAATCTCCTGCACTCGGGGAATCGCTGCGTCCGCCGTGGCTTTGTCATTCACGCTATCCAAGGTCGCGGTCAAATCATTGAGAAGGGCGACGGTCTCCTGCCCGATACGAATGTAGTCGGCCTCTGTGCCGACGGTATCGGCGGCCACTGCCACGGGCAGCAGGGCGGGGATAAAGAGCATAGCATATTGCGCAGACATATTCATGTGGCGGAGGCGCGTAACGCCGTTCATTCTATCTTGTTGAGTACTTGCTGTCAACGGAAAAGCCCCGTACGAAGCGCCGCAGCGCGCATTTTTGCGAGAAATATGACGTTGAGACGGTTATTCTCTCTTTTCTGCGGAGCTGCGGGTCTCCGCGCTCGGCTCAAAACGATTGTTGCCTGTGTTTTTATCGAGGCCGAACTTCCAGCGGATATCCTTCACATTGCCGTAGATGATGATATCAATCATGTAGTCGGAGAGGAAGGTGAGAGGCGCCAGCATCAGGGTCGGTACGCTGGAAATCTTCGGCCAGATGTTGCCGCTGAGCGAGAGGTCATCCAAAGCGAGGTCAAGGTCCATGCGGACGCTGAGATTGTATCCTTTGGCCTTGGCTTGTTTGGTGTAGAGGTGCCCCTCGGCGATGTTAAAGGTGCCCTCTGCGCTTTGAATATCGTAGCGCAGCAGGTGGTTGGCGAAGGGGAGCTTTGTAGCTGTGCTTGTCACCTCACCACCGATGTAACCTACGGTATCACCTGTGGAGCTGAAAAGTTTGCCGAGTGTGCGCAGAATCCAGTTGGGCTTGTATTCCTCCCCCTTCGGCGAGACGGCGGACTCGAACTTGATGAGGTAGTTCGGCAAATCGGAGATGAGGTCGCCCACAGGGCTGAAAATCTTCATCTCCATGAGGTCGCCGTCCGTGATGCTGAAGGCGCCGTAGGCGCGCAGGGCATTCAAATCTGCGGAGGGGGCGTTGAAGCGAATATCCGCCGAGCAGAGCGCGGGAGAGAGTTCGGTGCCGTAGGCGGCGGCAATGGATTTCAGATCGAGGTTGTCGGCCTGCACATAGCCATCGAAGGTGGTGTGCCCGCCCGCAAAGCTGATGCTGACATCCGCGTTGACCACGCCGCCCCAGGTGAGGGCGTTCATGCTGCTGAGGTATACGTCCGTATCGCTGACGGTGACGTAGCCCGAGAACTTCTCCAGCGGAATCTCCGTGCCGAGGAAGCGGAAGGTTGCGCCCGTGCCCGCAAGGGCTCGAATGGTGCCGCCCATGGGTGTCTTGCAATCGCTTGCTATGGGGAAGGCACAGTAGGCGGTGGAGGCGTGCGCCGGCTGCGTCAGGTGCACGTCTTTCATGAAAATCTGCAGGTCGGGGTAGAACATGCCGATGGCATAGGCCGGGTAGCACTCGCCCTCGATGTGGTCCAAAATGACCACACTGTTTTCGATATCGAGCTTCACGTTGCGCCCGCGGAGCACGGTCTCTCGCTTGCCGCCCTTGATGCCCTGCCGCTTGAACCACGGGCGGTTGTCGATGTGCAGCTCGGGGTTTGTGAGGTCCACACAGATGACATCGGGGATGGGCTCGCCCTTGGAATCCTTGCGGTCCATGCGCACCTCCACATCCACGCCGCAGGTGGCATGGAAGGCGCGGGTGTAGGGGTAGTTCGTGCCGAGGTCGGTGCGCACCTTTTCGCTCAGGATATTCCCCTCGGCATCCTCCGTGTCCTCCATGGACATGAGCATGTAGTCCAAATCGCGGATATCGGCGTCGCAGTGGGAAAGCACGGTGATGCCGTTGCTGTAATCCACGAGGGTGTCGATATTGCTCGCCAGCAACTTGGTGACGCCGCGGGTGAAGATGAAGTCGCGCATGATGACGTGCGCATCGGGGACGTCGATGAGGCGGTCGATGACATCCGCATGGATGGTGTTGGTGCCCGTGACGCGGACGTGGGAGGCGGCGTTGCCCTCCAGCGCAGCGTCGAGCTTGCCCGTCTCGTGCGTGACACAGGCCGTGCCCTTATAGAGAATATCGCCGTTGTCGGCGCTGTTGAGGAGCAAGTCTGCCTCCACCCCTATCGTGATGTTCTGCCCCTTGAGCACGGGCATCTGCGGGCAGCGGGTCAGCTCGGGAATGCGGAGTTTCACGCACATTTTCTCCATGCGGAATGGCGCAAGAGCCAGACAGGCATCATGGATGTCCGCCTCTGCCAGCGGGGGCAGCTTCAGCTCGGGAATTGTCAGCCCCGCGGCTGCCAGCAGAGGCTCAAACTCCGCCACGGGCAGAGAGATATGGGCGGTGGGCAGCACCAAGTGGCTCCCGTCCGCCGAGAGTTGCGCCTCGGCGCGCAGGCTCAGTTCGCGCTCCCCGAAGCGGGCGGCGCTTTCCATCACAAAGGTATCTGCGCCCGCTGCGCGGCTCAGGCTCAACTCGGCTTCTTTCAGCTCGGGTTGCGCTTCTCCTCCGCAGAGGGAATCAAGACGCAGCTGAAGCTGCCCCGCCTGCGGCAGGGCGTTTTGTAAATCCGCTGTGAGCTTCAGCCCCTGCAAACCGCTGATGTTGAGCACCAGCCCGCGCAGTTTCTGCGCCTCCATGGAGGAGGCCTCGCAACGGAAGTCCGCATCGGCCGTTGCAATCGTGGGGGTGCCGCCCTCGGTGAAGGGCAGGTCCAGCCCTTGCAGCGCGGCGTTGAGGTGCAGCGCATCGGCGTCCGCATGCCGGCCCTCGGCCTCCGCCTCGTGGCGGGCGAGTTCCGCCTCCAGTTGCACGCCGTCGGCGCGCAGGGCTTCCGCCGAGACGGCGGGCTTGTCGAGATGCAGCGTCATCGCGGCCCCCTTCTCAAGAAGCCGCAGGGACTCGGTCTCGTAGGTCAGTTGCTCAAAACTCAGTTTCAGGTCGCAGGCGTCCGCCTTGCCGTGCTCGGCATCGTGCTCGCTGCCCTGCACATCCAGCTCCAGCACAGGGGCCGTGAGCTGCAGCCCGTTGTACGCCAGCGAGTCCGGGGCAAGGCGCAGCTTTGCGCCGCTGAGCATGGGTACCAGCTCGCTGAGATTTGTCTCGCCCGGCGTGAAAATCGGCAGCGTCAGCTCGGCCTCTGCGCTCAGGTCCAGCTTGCCGCCGAGGGTCACGATATGGCATTGCTCCTCCGTCAGCAGCTCCGCATCGCGCGCCAGCGTCAGCAGCCGCTCCGCCGGTGCCGTCAGGCGGAGCTTCGCCTGTCCCTTGCCTTCGTTCACCTGCGCTTCGGCGTGCAGCGAGCCGTCCGGCAGGGCGATGTCGAGCGTGTCGATGTTGAGGTTGCCGTCGCAGAAATAGAAGGAAAGCTCCAAATGGTCAATGTCCGAGGTGCCGAACTGCATGCCCTCCTGCGTGATCTTGCCGCGCAGCGTGATGTTTTGCACGGCGAAGTCCTCTGCGAAAGCGGCGTGGCCGTCCATTTCCACCTGCGGGGCGGCTTCGGGGGCCATGTGCAACTTTTTGGCAAGCTCGGGCAGCTCCTCATCCAGCAGCGCTTGCAGCATGTTGATTGCGGGCGCGGTGCTGGAGAGGCGGAAATCCACCTCGCGGTGTGTCAGGTCGTAGCCGCCTTGCAGCTGCACCTTGGCCTCCGGCTCCACGGTGCGGAAGCCGCCGCTGTTGAGCACGAGAATGTTGTTGCGGAACTCCGCATCGAGGCCGATGTCGCGGAGGTGAAACGTTTCCTGCTCCCACGAGGGAATACTGCCGCGGCAGCTGACCGCAGGCGTTTTGCCCGTCAGGTTCGCTCGCAGCTCGATGCGCGGGGTGCGGGGCGCCGTCCAGCCTTGGCGCTCAATCTCATCGCGCACGAGGCGTAGTTGTTCCAGCACCTCGGCGGGCACGGAGGGCAGGGCGGTGGCGGCCGACTTCTCGGTGCCGACCGCCGTCAGCTCGGGCAAGGGGAAGCGCCCCGACAGGGCGAGGTCGATATGGTTGAGCTGCCCGCGCAGGGTGGCTCGCAACTCCGTATCGTCCTCCGTAGTGGTCAGGCGGGCTGCCAGCCCATCGAGATGCAGCGGGGTGGCGGTCGCAGCCTGTTCCAAGGGGAACACCACGGCGCCTTCGGGGATGTGGATGCTCTCGGGCAGGTAGTGCCCGCTCACCAGCTTGCCGAAGGAAAACTCTACCTTGATTTTGCGCGCCTGAACGCGCACGGGCAGCGTCTCCTCCTGCGGCAGCGTCAGCTCCACTCCCTCCAAGCGCAGCGCCGGGCCCGAGCCGGGCGCCAGACGAATGCGCTCCACATGCAGCGTGATGCCGTTCTCCGCTGCCAGAGACTCAATCTCCCGCAGGGCGCAGTCGGGCAGGCCTACCTTGTTCAGCCAGAGCAGCAGGAGCGTCAAAACGACAACACCCACCAGACACAGGGTCGGGAGGATTGCTCCGATGCGTCTGATGGGTATATTGCCCGCCATGGTGTGGTTGTGGGTAGGTGTACGAAGCGGGGTGGGGGAATATCAGATTTCAGGGTCGCTCTCGCCTTCGGGCAGGCGGGGCGCTTTCGGGAGGTTTTGTTCGATATCGTCCAGCAGGTTGACGAGCGCCACCCCGCGACGCGCCGAATCATCGTGTTTGAACGTGAGTTTCGGCGTGTTGCGGAGGATGACGCGCTTGCTCACCGCGCGCTGAATGTCGCCGCGGTTCTTGCTGAGCTTTTCGATAACTTGGGCAGGGGCCATGCGACCGACGACGCCGACCCACACGCGCCCCTCTTTGAGGTCCTCGGTGATTTCCACATCGAGGACGGAGACGATGGTGCCGTTCCAATCATACGCCTTTTGGATATAGGCGCTGATTTCGCGCTTCATCAGTTCATTAACCTTGTCGAGTCGTTTGCCTGCCATGGGTTACAGAGTCTGCTTGATTTTCTCGAGGGTGTAGCATTCGATGACGTCGCCCTCTTCGTAGTCGTTGTAATCGGCCAGACGGATACCGCATTCGAGGCCGCTCTTGACCTCCTCCACCTCGTCCTGGAAGCGGCGCAGGGTCGACATCTTGCCGTCGAAAACCACCTGGCCGTCACGCAGCACGCGGGCTTCCGCCGTGCGGAGCATTTTGCCGTCCGAAACATAAGACCCCGCAGCCTTGCCCTTGTTCAATTTGAACACCTGCTTGATGGAGGCGTGGCCGATAACGGTTTCGCGGGTCTCGGGCTCCAGCAGGCCGAGCATGGCGTCCTTCACCTGGTCGATGAGCTCGTAGACGATGGAGTAAATCTTGACCTGAATGCCCTCGCGCTTGACGGCCTTCACGGCGTTGCTCTCCACCTTCACGTTGAAGCCGAGGATGATGGCATCGGACGAGGAGGCGAGCAGCACATCGCTCTCGGAGATGGGGCCGGCGGAGGCGCCGATGAACTGGCACTCTACCTTGTCGCTTTCGATGTCCATGATAGCCTTCTTGATGGCCTCCACAGAGCCCTGCACATCGCCCTTGAGGTAGAGCTTGAGCACGGCTTTCTGGCTGCCGTCACCCATCATGGAGAGCAGGTCTTCCATGCGGGAGCGCTTGGGCTGCTGCAGGCGCTGCATGCGCAGTTCCTCCTGGCGTTCCTCGGAGAGCTTGCGGGCAGCGCGCTCGTTCTCCATCTCCACCAGCTCGTCACCCACGTTGGGCGTCTCGATGAAGCCGGAGACCTCCGCGGGCATGCCGGGCGTCACTTTCTTGATGGGCTTGCCCTCATCGTTGAGCATGGTCTTCACCTTGCCGGCGAAGGGGCCGCAGATGAAGGGCATGCCGACCTTCAGCGTGCCGCTCTGCACCAGCACGGTGGCGGAGCAGCCCTTGCCTTGCTCCATGCGGGACTCGATGATGGAGGCGCGGCAGTTGGCCTTGGGGTTGGCCTTGAGTTCGAGCACTTCCGCCTGCAGGCAGAGCAGGTCGAGCAGGTCGCTGATGCCGTCGCCCGTGTGGGCGGAGATGTCCACGCATTCGATGTCGCCGCCGAAGTCGGTGGGCACAAGGCCCTCCTCCATGAGCTGCGTGCGGCAGCGCACGGGGTCTGCGGCGGGGAGGTCGCACTTGTTCACGGCCACAATCATGGTCTTGCCGGCGGCCTTCGTGTGCATGATGGCCTCGCGCGTCTGGGGCATGATGCCGTCGTTGGCAGCCACCACGAGCACCACGATATCCGTCACGTCCGCGCCGCGGGCGCGCATCTCGGTGAAGATGGCGTGGCCGGGGGTGTCGATGAAGGTGAGCGTGTTGCCGTTGTGGTTCACGGTGTAGGCGCCGATGTGCTGGGTGATGCCGCCCGCTTCGCCCGCCACCACCTTGGTGCGGCGGATGTAGTCGAGCAGGGAGGTTTTGCCGTGGTCCACGTGGCCCATCACGGTGATGATGGGCGTGCGGAGCTTCAGGGCATCCTCGGGCTCCTCCTCGATGGCAACGGCCTCGGGCTCCTTGATTTCCTCCACAGGGGCTTTCACGCCCGCGCCCTTTTCACGCTTGGCACGCTCAAAGGTGAGGCCGTGCTTCTCGCACAGGGCGGCCACCTGATCGTTGTCAAGTACGGTGGTGGGGTTGGCGAACACGCCCATGGGGAGCAGTTCGGCGATGAGCTTGAAGGGTTTCAGCCCCATGGCTGCGGCGAGGTCGGCCACGCTGATGGGAGCCTTGATGCTGAAGCTCTCCCCCGCGGCAGGAGCCTCCGCCGCAGGAGCGGGGGCGGGCTTGGGTGCAGGGGTGGGAGCGGGCTCCGTCTTGGCCTCGGGGGCAGGGGCGGGAGCCTCGGCCTTCTTCACGCGCTTCTTAGGGGCGAGCAGGTCGAGCGCCTCGGCTTTCTTGGCAGCGGGTTTAGCTGCTTTGGGGGCAGCGGCGGTCTTCGGCTCCGCGCTCTTGGCAGCGGGGCTTGCCTTCTTCTTCTTGGTGCCGCCCAGCAGGTCGAGGACGGGCTTCTTGTCGTCTGTTTCAGGCATGTTGTTTTAAAATCGGGTTGCGGTCGCGCCGAGCATCTCAGCAAGCGGCCTTGGCTTTTTCAATGATGCTGTGGGCTTCGTCTTCGGAGATACCGAGAGCCTCCACCAAATCTTCCTCACCCACGTAGGCGGCGATACCCTCCACCGTGGTGAAACCATTGGCCACCATCTGCTCGGCCAGCTCGCCGCTCACGCCCAGCACCTCGGCCAGCTTGTCGGCGCCCTCGGCGGCGATATGCTTAGCGGCGGCGGCCTCATCGTGAGCCTCCACGCGCACATCCCACTGCTCCTCGGGCGTGGAGATGAGGCGAGCCGTCAGGCGCACGTTCTGGCCCTTGCGGCCCTTGGCCTTGGCGGCGGTCTTGTCATCGGCCACCACAACTGTCACCACACGCTTGTCGTTGTCCACCGTCACGCTCATCGGCTCGATGGGGGCGAGGGAATCCGTCACCAGGGCGGCCTTGTCATCCGTGTACTCGAGGATGTCCACCTTCTCGTGGTTCAGCTCGTTGACCACGTTCTTCACGCGGGCGCCGCGCATGCCGACACAGGCGCCGATGGGGTCGATGTTATCATCCGCGCTGCGGACAATCATCTTGGTGCGGTAGCCGGGCTCGCGGACGATGCGGGTGATTTCCACCGTCTTTTCCGCAATTTCCAGCACCTCGTTCTCAAAGAGACGGCGCACCAGATTGGGATGGCTGCGGGAGAGAATCAGCTCGTTGCCGCGCACGCCGTCGCGCACCTCAACCACGTAGAAGCGCATGCGGTCGCCGCTCGTGTACTCCTCGCCGGGGATGCGCTGGCGCAGGGGCACGATACCCTCAAACTTCTCCACCTCTACGATGACGTCGCCCTTGTCGTAGCGCTTCACCGTGCCGGTCACCACCTCGCCGCAGCGGTCGCGGAAGGCATCGGCAAGCATCTCCTGCTCAGCCTTGCGAATGCGCTGCTGCATGGTCTGGCGTGCGGTCTGCACGGCAATGCGGCCGAAGTCGGGGGGCGTGATGTTCACGGAGATGCTGTCGCCGGCTTCATAGGTCTTGCCCTTCTTGGCGCCCGCGGCCTGAGCCACGGAGAGTGCCACCTCGTTGAACTTGTCCTTCAGCTCCTCATCGGGAACGACGGTCATCGTCGCTTTGATTTTCACCGTGCCCTTCTGGGTGTTCACGGCAGCGCTGAGGTTGCGGATGCGCTCCGCACCGGGCACCATCTTGGAGTAGGCGGTGAGGAAGGACGCTTCGAGCGCCTGAATCACGCGCTCGCGCGTCAGGTCTTTCTCGCGGACGTAGAAATCAATCAGAGCAGTAATATCGCTGGTGGCCATGGTTGTTATATGCTTGTGGTTTGAGATTGAACGGGCTACAAAAAAAGAGCGGGCCTCAGACCCGCCCCGATTCTCATAGCAGACCGGAACTTGTACGCGCGCAATATAGCGTAGTAACGGCGTATTGTCAAGGATTTATTTGAAAAATCAATGAGTTTTGCAGAAAAAGGCTGCGAGACAAATGAGGATTTGTAGGGATTTACTAGGTACTATTTATAAAGTTCGGCGGCTGACGCCGCGAGATAACGAACCCGTTCTGACGCAAGCGTCA
>JAKSOV010000070.1 GCA_024405415.1 Akkermansia sp. | reverse complement strand
ATTCAAAAATAGTACATAGTACCTAGTACATAGTAAATCTACAAATTCCCATTTGTCTTGTGTCTGCGCAAAAAAAAAGCCGCGCGGCAGTTTTCTGCCGCGCGGAAGAAGCGTTTGTGCTGTGTCGGGGCTTAGGCGCCGAGCTGGAAGCGGTGGAATGCCACCACGGTCAGCGTGTCGCCCACGGCCTTGCCGGTGTTGGCCACCAACTGCTCCACGGTGATGGAGCCGTCCTTCACGAACTCCTGGTTCATGAGGCAGCTCTGCTTGTAGAGGGCCTTGAGCTTGCCGGGGAGAATCTTCTCCAGAAGCTTCTCGGGCTTGCCTTCGGCGATGAGCTGGGCCTTGGCAATCTCCTGCTCCTCGGCCACGAAAGCGGGATCGAGAGAGGAGGAATCCACGCTCTTGGGAGCGCAGGCGGCGATGTGCAGGGTGATGTCCTTGCACATGGTCGTGAAGGTCTCGTTCGCAGCAGTCTCAGCCTTGCCGGCGGCCACCTGAAGCAGCACGCCCACCTTGCCACCCATGTGGATGTAGGAGACGACGGCGCCCTCACCGGCGACGGTGTAGCGGCCGAACTTGCGGAACTTCATGTTCTCACCGATGGCAGCGCACTGCTCGGCGATGTACTTCTCCACCGTCGTGCCGTTGATGGCCACGTTGAGGGCCTCCTCCAGCGTGGTGGCGGCGGAAGCCTTGAGGGCAGCGCCGATTTCAGCCACGAGAGCCTTGAACTTGTCGCCCTTGGAGCAGAAGTCCGTCTCGCAGTTGATTTCGAAGATGATGCCGTCCTTGCCTTCCACAACAGTGGCGACGATACCTTCCTTGGCCTCGCGGTCGGCCTTCTTGGCGGCCTTGGCGATACCCTTTTCGCGGAGGTACTTGATGGCTTCATCCATGTTGCCGTCGCACTCGACGAGGGCCTTCTTGCAGTCCATCATACCGGCATCGGTCTTGATGCGCAGCTCCTTGACCATCTGGGCAGTAATCTCAGCCATGATTGGTGTAATCTCGGTTGGGGGTTATGCCTTAGGCGGCGGGCTTGCCCTTCTTGATGGCGTCCACCAGAGCGGAAAGGATGAGGCGGATGGAGCGCATACCGGCGTCGTTGCCGGGGATGGGGAAGGTCACGTCGTCGGGGTTGGCCGTGGTGTCGGTCAGAGCGATGACGGGGATGTCGAGGATGTGGGCCTCACGGATGGCGAGGTACTCGTGGTCAGCGCCGATGGCGACGATGACGTCGGGAGAACCGCCCATGGTGCGGATACCCTGAAGGTTGCGCTGCAGCTTCTCGCGCTCACGGGCGAGGGCGGCGAGCTCCTTCTTGGACATGCTCTTGAACTCAGGCTGCTTGTCGAGGTTCTCGAGGTAATCGAGGCGGGCGATGCTCTTCTTGATGGTGGCCATGTTGGTGAGCATGCCGCCCAGCCAACGGAAATTGACGTAGTACTGACCGGTAGCCTCGGCGGCTTCCTTCACGGCTTCCTGAGCCTGGCGCTTGCAGCCCACGAACAGAATCTTCTTGTTCTTGGCGGCCATGTCGGTGAGGAAAGCACCGGCCTTGTCGAGGCACTTCTCGGTCTCTTCGAGGTTGATGATGTGGATACCGTTACGCTGGGTAAGGATATACTTCTTCATGTTGGGGTGCCACTTGCGGGTCTGATGACCGAAGTGCACGCCGGCTTCCACCATCTTGGTGATGAGTTCGTTAACCATTGTATGTATGTGTGTTGTGCGTTTCTTAAACCAGAAAACGCGGGGTTTTGGAAGGTGCTGCGCTTTCGCCCCCAGCCCTCCGTTGTTGTTCATGCAGCATCAGCGGGGACCGCTAAGATACAGGAGTTGAGCCTGAATGTCAACGCGTAAATGATTCAGAATGCCGAATTTGTCCATTCGCTTACTTTTGCTGACACAGGCGGGCACGGCGGCTGCTTGACAGGTAGAGCCGCGGGGCGTTAGAATGCAGGAAGTTCACACCGCTATGGGCAAGACTCTCTACCGCAAAGTTTGGGATGCGCACACCGTCGGCATTCTGCCGGACGGCCGCACGCAGTTGTTTATCGCCACCATGTATCTGCACGAGGTGACCTCGCCGCAAGCCTTCGCCATGCTCCGCGAGCTGAATCTGCCCGTGCTGCACCCCGAGCGTCTTTTCGCCACGCCCGATCACATCATCCCCACGGATGACCAGACGGAGCCCTACGCCGACCCCCGCGCCGCCACCATGTTGGACGCGCTGCGCCGCAACTGCGCGGAGAACAACATTCGTCTCTTCGACCTGCCGAGCGGTCAGCAGGGCATCGTCCACATGGTGATGCCCGAGCTCGGCATCACCCAGCCGGGCATGACCATTGTCTGCGGCGACTCCCACACCGCCACACACGGCGCGGTAGGCGCCATTGCCATGGGCATCGGCACCACGCAGGTGCGCGACGTGCTCGCCACGCAGACTCTCGCCATGAGCCCGCTGAAGGTGCGCAATGTGCGCGTGGAGGGCAGCCTTCGCCCCGGTGTCACCGCCAAGGATGTGGCGCTGCACATCATCCGCAAGCTTGGTGCCAACGGCGGTCTCGGCTACGCCTACGAGTTCGGCGGCTCTGCGATTGAAGCCATGGACATGGACGGCCGACTGACGCTCTGCAACCTCGCCATCGAGGGTGCCGCCCGCTGCGGCTACATCAACCCCGATGAAACGACCTTCGAATACCTGAAGGGTCGCCCCTACGCGCCCAAGGGAGCCGCGTGGGATGAGGCCGTTGCCCGCTGGAAGTCCTTTGCCTCTGACCCCGATGCGGAGTACGATGACGTGGTCATCATCCCCGCCGAGGAGATTGAGCCGACGGTGACGTGGGGCATCTCGCCCGACATGAACATCGGCATCAATGAAACGATTCCCTCCCCCGCTGATGCGAAGGACGAGGAGACGCGCAAGGCGTACGTCACGGCGTTGGACTACATGAAGCTCACGGCGGGGCAGCCCATCAAGGGGCTGCCCGTGGATGTGGTCTTCATCGGCTCCTGCACGAACGGCCACATCACGGATTTCCGCGCGGTGGCGCCGCTGCTCAAGGGCAAGCATGTCGCCCCCGGCATCAAGGCGCTGGCCGTGCCCGGCTCTCAGATGACCGCGCAGATGTGCGAGGAAGAGGGCATTGCCGACATCTTCCGCGCCGCAGGTTTCGAGTGGCGCAAGGCGGGCTGCTCCATGTGCCTGGCCATGAACCCCGACAAGCTCATCGGCGACCAAATCTGCGCCAGCACCAGCAACCGCAACTTCAAGGGTCGCCAAGGCAGCCCCACGGGCCGCACGCTGCTCATGAGCCCCCTGATGGCGGCTGCCGCCGCCGTCACAGGTATGGTGAGTGACCCGAGAGAGGTTTTTTGAGAATTACAAATTACAATTTACAAATTACAAATTGGGAATTTAGGCGCGGCTTTGCCGCGCGGAATTTCACACTTCCAACTTCCAACTTCCAACTTTTTCCATGCCTCTTCATCAAATCACGACTATCACCGGCAAGGCCGTTCCCGTGGCGGGAGCGGATATGGACACCGACCGCATCATCCCCGCGCGCTTTCTGAAGTGCGTGACCTTCGATGAGCTGGCGGGCACAATGTTCTACGACGAGCGTTTCAACGCAGACGGCTCCTCCAAGGGGCATCCCATCGACAAGCCGGCACACGCGGGCGCCTCCATCATTCTTGGCGGCGAGAACTTCGGCTGCGGCTCCTCCCGCGAGCACGCGCCGCAGGCCATCAAGCGTTCGGGCATTCAGGCCATTGTAGCCGAGACCTTTGCGGAGATTTTCTTCGGCAACAGTACGGGCATCGGCCTGCCCTGCGTCTGCGCCGCACATGCGGACATCGCCGCCGCTACCGCTCTCACCGAGGAGGAGCCCGAAACGCCGTGGACGGTGGATCTCGCTGCCATGACGCTGAGCTGCCCCAAGGCTTCCTTCCCCATCACCATGCCCGCCGAGCCGCGTGAGGCTCTCATGCAGGGCCGCTGGGATGCGGTGGTGGAGCTGATGAATGCTCCGGCGGAAGTGGAACGTTTAGCTGCGGCCTTACCGAATCCGACCCTGTAAGAATTACAAATTGAAATAATGGCGCGGCAAGGCCGCGCGGAATTTCAGGGGATTTTATGCTTGCGATGCTGGCACCGTTGATTGCTCGAGGTGTGGTGGATAACACCACGCCCGGGCACATTGTGTTGCGGCTATGGGGCATTGACAAGGGGGAGCCGATTGAGCTCTCCATGGAGGGCAACTGCCTGCGCGATATCGCGGGCTGCCGTGTGAGTTTTACGAACCTTGCCGCTGCGGCGGAGCTGAAGGAGGAGCACCCGGTGCTGCGCCGTCTCCGCGAGCCGCTGCCGCCGATTACGGCGGGCGATATGACCTGCTCCCGCCGCGTGCCCGAGGATGACAACCGCCGTCTGCTCACCAATTCGCTCTCGTTGGAGTTTTTCGTGGGTCGCGAGCACCGCATGGTGATTGAAACCTCCTCCTTCGACTACGAACTTTCGCTGCCGCAGTGGCAGATGAGCTGGGAGGAGTCCAACGCTCAGGAATTCCTCAACATGGAGGCGCTGCGCGCGCATGTGGCCTACAACACCGAGCACTTCTGCGGCCCGGCTGTGGCGGATATGCGCGAGAGCGGGTTCCCGCCCTGCATCTGGGACACGCGCCTCAATCAGGCCGAAGCCCGCATGGCTATCTATGCCTCCGTACACACTAAGTACCGCCTGCAACCCGACGGCGATCTTTGCGAGGCCTACGTGATGGGCCGCACGGACATCCTGGCCCGCAAGGCGGCGGAGGATGAGGCCCACCTGCCGCCCGAGCCGAAGCGCGAGCGCCGCGAGTGGGAAATTATCGACTTTGTGGACCCCGCCTACGCCAACGAGGTGCGCCGCGCGATGCATCATCCCCTGTTCTATGCGACCTCGCGCCTCACGGGTATCGTGCAGTCTCAGCTGTTGCAACCGCAGCAACACGGTATCTCCCGCGAGGCGGCGGAGCGCTTTGTGAACCGCTATGCCGCGCTTGTTTCCCTGCTGCTGGCTACCCTCCTGCTCACGCGACAAGAGCGCTATCCGTTGGAGCTGGCGATGCACCGCCTTTCTTTGCTTGCCGAGCGCATCCGCAACCTGACGGCGGCGGAGGATAGTGAGCTTTCGGAGGAAACGCTCGCTCTCATCCGCGAGGCTGCAGCTGCCCTGCTCACGCAGCTGGATTCCTTCACCGCCGGGCTGCAACATTGAACCCGGCTGCACGACACAATAAAACGGCCTGACGCATGCGTCAGGCCGTTTTGTTGTATGTAGAGGGGGGCTTACTTCTCCCGGTCGGCGGAAAGCGCCTCGAGGCGGGCCTTCATCTCGGCAACCTTGTCGGGGTGCTCGGCGGCGATATTGTGTTTCTCTTCAATATCCTCGGCGAGGTTGTAGAGTTGCCCGCCCTTGGGGCCGTTGACGAACTTCCACGGGCCTTGGCGCAGCGCGAGGGTGCCGCCGCCACATTCCACCAGGTCGGCACGGCCGGTCGTCAGGTCCTCACCCAGCAGAGTGGCGGGGAGTGCCTGGCCGTCGGGCATGGAACCTTCAGGGATATCCACGCCGACGATGGCGGCCAGCGTGCGGCCGAGGTCAATCTGGCTGAAGAGCGCGCTCGACTTGGCACCTGCGGGCACGTGGCCGGGCCAGCTCACGATGAAGGGCATGCGCGTGCCGCCCTCTTTGATGCCGTATTTGCCGCCCGTGTAGGGAGCGGCGGGGTTGTGGCCGGCGCAATCCTGCGGGGCGCCGTCCTCGTAGCCGTCGGCGATAACGGGGCCGTTGTCGGAGGAGAAGATGAAGAGGCAGTCATCGTAGCCGTTCTCCGCCAGCGCCGCGCGGAGGCGGCCGAGGCAGTCGTCCATCTGCACCGTCACATCACCGCGGATACCCAGCCCGCTCTTGCCGCGGAAGCGGGCGTGCGGGTCGCGGGGCACGTGGATGTCGTTGGTGGCAAAGTACATGAAGATGGGCGTCCCCGCGTTGTCCTTGATGAAGCGCACAGCGTCATCCGTCAGCGTGTCGGCGAGGTCCTGGTCCTTCCACAGCGCGGCGGTGCCGCCCTGCATGTGGCCGATGCGGGAAATGCCGTCGATGATGGTGCCCGCATGCTGCTTGTTGGAGGGCACGCCCCACTTTTTAAGCAGCTCGGTGTGTTCCTCGCCCGTCATTTCGCCGGGGAAGGGTTTTCTGTAACTCACCTTGATGGGGTCGCTCGGATCCAGCCCCTGCACATCGCCGTTGCGAACGTAGACGCAGGGCACGCGGTCCGCCGTGGCGGCCATGATGAAGGTGTAGTCAAAGCCCACGTCGTTCGCATTGGGGGAGATATGCTTGTTCCAGTCAATCGCCTCTTTGCCTGCGCCGAGCCCGAGGTGCCACTTGCCGATGGCGGCGGTCTTGTAGCCCGCGGCCTGCATCATGGCAGGCAGCGTCATCTTCTCCGTCTTGCAGGGGACAATCATCTTGGCGTCCCCGGGCAGAATGCCCGTGTTCTTCTGGCGCCATGCGTATTTGCCCGTCAGCAGGGAGAATCGGGAGGGCGTGCAGACGGAGTGCGTGCTGTGCGCATCGGTGAAAGTGAGACCTTGGCTCGCCAGCGTTTCGAGGTTGGGGCAGGGGGCCTTCTCGCAGCCGTAGGCAGAGGTGTCGTGGTAGCCGAGGTCATCCGTGTAGAAGAGAATGACAGCCTTGGGTTTTTCCGCGGCCAGCGCGGCCGAGGCAAAGCACAGGGCGGGAATGAGCAGGGAGGACAGTTTCATGACGCTGCCATCCTAGCATAACAGCCCGGCAGGTTCGAGCATTTTTTTGGCGCGGCGGACGGACAAAGGGGGGATTTGTCGAGATGTACAAAGTACAATGTACAATGTACAAATCAAAAAATTAGGCGGCTGACGCCGCGGGATAAAAACTCGTTCTGACGCTTGCGTCAGAACGAGTTACCAATCCTTGCGGCGCAGCCGCACTCTATTCAATGATTTGTACTTCGTACTTTGTACATTGTACTTACAAATCCCCCATTTGTCGGGCACCGGTGGCGGTCCTCAGTTCTCCATCTCCTCCCACTTGATGATGCGGGGCAGGAGGTCGCGGATGAGGCGGCGTAGGTTGTCATCGGCCTCGCGCTCGGAGATGCCGATGTCTTCCCCCCAATAGGTGCCGGCCTGGAAGTAGGCCCAGCGCTCCACCGTGCCGGTGAAGAGGCGGTCGTACATGTCCTGCAAGACGCGTTGCAGGTGGGTGGATTTGATGTGGCCGTGACCGATAAAGACGTAGTAGTGGATGAAGTGCAGGGCGTCGCCGCGCTTCTCCGAGCGGGGGCGCACGGAGGCGAGGCGGGTGAAATGCAGCGTGCGGCCGTCCGCCAGCTCAATGGTCTCGGGGCGGCCCGTGAGGTTCATGAAGCCCTGCGCGGGGAGGCACAGCTCGGGGCGGTGGATGGAGGCGTTCATGTCCTGCCCCGAGAAGACGATGGAGGCGTCCACCACCGGGCCGCGGTTCACGCCGAAGTCATCCCAGATGTCGGCGGCGGAGAGGGCGCGATAGTTGGCTTTGCTGAACTTGGTGTCCGCGGCGAGAATTTGGCGCTCGGCCTCGCTCTCCTGCACTTTTTCGCCCACCCAGCCGGGTAGGGCGCGGCCTACGGGCATGTCGGGGGAGATGCTGGCTTCCTCCAAGGTGTCATCCTTGGGGAGCAGGAAGAGCAGGGAGAGCAGCAGCCCGAAGACGGCGGCGGGCAGGAAAGCGTGGATGAGTTTGTTGAGGTTCATGCGTCCTCCTTTCGGTCTTGGGTGTCGGCAGCGCGGCGGATGATGACTTTGCGGCGCTTGAGGAAGAGGATATCGCCCGAGAGCAGACCGTGCAGCACGGTGAGCATCACGAGGCAGGCAGGGAAGAAGAAGATGAGGCCGGACCAGTCGTGCCAGGTCTTGCCGGCAAAGGCACCGCTCACGTACTCCGCACAGATGAAGACGCTGGCCACGCGCACGGCGTTGCCGACCACGGCGATGGGTAGCGCACTTACCACGAGCAGGGCGCGTTTCCAGAAGGCGAGCTTATCGGCCAGGTAGCCCCATGCGGCGGAAATCATGAGCAGGGCCATGAGCGAGCGGATGCCGGAGCAGCCGCCCACAATGCTGAAGGTATCCCAGTTGCCGGATGCGGAGGAGACGTTGGTGCCCTCCAGAACAGTCTCCACCCCGAACAGCCCTGCGAGCAGGTGGGCCCACTTGGCGGCGATGAGTTGGAGGTGGACGGTGGCTTGTTGGAAACCGGGCAGCGGCACACAGAGCCACAGGAAGAAGAAGGGGAAGGCGCAGCGAATCATGGCGCGGCGGCCCCAATAGCACCAGACGAAGCCCGAGAGCACGATGGGGATGGCGACGATGGCTACGCGGGCCTGATGTGTGCGCACGGCCACAAGCCACAACACGGCGCCGAGCACAACGGGCCACAGGCCGTGCAGACTGCCGGCGGCTGCCTGTCCTTTCAGGCTGCGGCAGGCGTGGTGCAGCAGGTAGAGGGAGATGAGAGGCACCATCCACCCGTGCTCCAAATCGTTATCATGGTTCCACGCGCGGGCCAGCCAGGCGCAGGCGTTGTAATCTACGTTGAGCACGTTGTAGGGATGCAGCAGGCAGAGATAGGCGAGCATGAGGCCGAGAAAGACGGCAGCGCCTGCGGCGGCGCATCGGCTCAGGCCGAAAAGAAGGCGGGGTGCGGGAGGCTCCGGGGCGGACATAAGCAAAAAAAGCGGTCGAAATGTGCTTTTAGTATTGCATTTTCCTTAAAAATGTCAAGAATAGACGCGCAATCACTTTTTACCCCCGGCTTTATGAAATTAATCAGCGGTACTGCACATCCGGAGCTGGCCAAGAACATCGCTAAGGAGATGGGTCTCCCTCTCTGCGAAGCTCAGGTCAACACCTTCCCCGACGGCGAGAGTTTTGTCCAAATCCAGGAGTCCATCCGCGGTGAGGACGTGTTTATCGTTCAGCCGACCTGCCCGCCCACCAACCACAACCTCATGGAGCTGCTGGTGATGGTGGACGCCGTGCGCCGCGCCAGCCCCGAGCGCATCACCGCTGTCATGCCTTTCTACGGCTATGCCCGTCAGGACCGCAAGGACAAGCCCAGAGTGCCCATCACCTCCAAGTTGGTGGCCAACCTGCTCACCGCCGCGGGCGTGAACCGCGTGCTGACCATGGACCTGCACGCCGCCCAGATTCAGGGCTTCTTCGAGATTCCCGTGGATCACCTCCACTCCGTGCCTGTGCTGGTGAAGCACCTCAAGGCCAACTATGTGAAGGATATGGACAATCTGGTCGTCGTCTCCCCCGACATCGGCGGTGTGAAGAACGCCAAGTCCTACGCCAATATCCTCGGCACCGAGCTGGCCATCGTGGCCAAGCAGCGTATCTCCGCCACGGAGGTGAATGCCCACGCCGTCATCGGTGACGTGCAGGGCAAGGATGTGCTGATGGTGGACGACATGACGGAGTCCGGCGGCACGCTCTGCGCCGCTGCCGAGGTGCTTAAGCAGCACGGCGCCGCCCGCATCTTCGCCGCCGTTTCCCACGGTGTGCTCAACGAGAAGGCCCGCACGCGTCTCGCCAACAGCCCCATCGAGCGCCTCCTCTGCTCCGACTCCGTGCCCATGGCCTACGGCGATCAGGTGGATACGGTGAGCATCGCTCCCCTGCTGGCCCGCGCCATCTCCAACATTCACAACAATACGTCGGTCACCCACCTGTTCGACCTGTAAAGCCTTTTTATAGCATTAATGCAACAGGCCGCTGCGAGTTTGCTCGCCGCGGCCTGTTTTAATGCGTCGGGATGAGGGATACCCGGACAAATGAGGATTTGTCGAGTTCTTGCGCGGCGCAGCCGCGCGGAATTTAAGGCGCAATTCTGACGGAACGTCAGA
>JAKSOV010000007.1 GCA_024405415.1 Akkermansia sp. | reverse complement strand
CAAATAGTACCTAGTACATAGTACCTAGTAAATCCCGACAAATCCCCATTTGTCACCCCCTGTCCTCCCTCCGCCCCTACCTTTCTGTGGCATACTGCCCGTAATGGCGGCATTCTCTCTTTGTTTCCGCCCGAGCTGTGCTATAATCCCATCCATACGCCATGAACATGCCCCAGAACTACTACATCCCCACGGTCATTGAAAAGACGAACCAAGGCGAGCGTGCTTACGACATCTACTCCCGCCTGTTGCTCGACCGCGTCATTTTCATCGGCACGGAGATTGACGACACCGTGGCCAACTCGGTGATTGCACAGCTGCTCTTCCTGCAGATGACGGACCCGAAGAAAGACATCCACATCTACATCAACTCCCCCGGCGGCTCCGTGACGGCGGGCCTCGCCATCTACGACACGATGCAGTTCATCTCCTGCGACATCAACACCTACTGCATCGGCATTGCAGCCTCCATGGCCTCCGTGCTGCTGGCCGCGGGGACCAAAGGCAAGCGCTTCTGTCTGCCGAATTCCCACGTGATGATTCACCAGGTGCGCGGCGGCGCGCAGGGCACAGCGGCGGATGTAGAGCGCACCATTAACTTCATGTTCAGCCTCGACAAGCGCCTCACGGGCATCCTTGCCAAGCACACGGGCAAAGATTTCAAGACCGTCAAGAAGGATCAGGACCGCGACAACTATATGACCGCAGAGGAATCCCTCGCCTACGGTCTCGTGGACCGCATTCTCGAGCACAAGCCGCAGGGCAAGTAACCCACACGACGCGACCATGGCACCCAAAGTCAAGACCTGCCAACTCTGCGGCCAACGAGAGGAAGAAGGCCGCCCGATGCTCAGCCTCGGCGGCAGCCTGCACATCTGCTACCCCTGCATCGAAAATCTGGACTACCACATGTTCTCCTCGCCCAACATGGGCGATATCGCCGCAGATCGTGTGCTCTCCCTCATCCGCGCCACGCACCCCGAGCTGCTGCCGCAGGAGGAAGGGGACGGCACCCCCGTGTTGGAGGTCGAAACGCGCAAGCTCACCGACCTGCCCACGCCCGAGGAGCTGCACAAGGGGCTGGATGCCTATGTCATCGGGCAGGACCTCGCCAAGCGCACCCTCTGCGTGGCCGTCTACAACCACTACCTGCGCCTGCGCCAAGCCAAGAGCGAGGACGGCACCGAGATTGAAAAGAGCAACATCCTGCTGGCCGGCTCCACGGGCAGCGGCAAGACGCTGCTGGCCAAGACACTTGCCCGCATTCTGGATGTGCCCTTCTGCATCGTGGATGCCACCACGCTGACGGAAGCGGGCTACGTGGGCGAAGACGTGGAAAACATCGTGCTTCGCCTCCTGCAGGCGGCGGACATGAACGTAGCCAAGGCCGAGCGCGGTATCATCTACGTGGATGAAATCGACAAAATCGGCCGCAAGACGCAGAACGTCAGTATCACCCGCGATGTCTCGGGCGAGGGCGTGCAGCAGGCTCTGCTGAAAATCGTGGAAGGCACGGAATGCAACATCCCTCCCAAGGGCGGACGCAAGCACCCGAATGAGCAGTACATCCGCGTCAACACGGAGAATATCCTCTTCATCTGCGGCGGTGCTTTCGTCGGGCTGGAAGGCATCATCCGCAAGCGACTCGGCTCCTCGGCCATGGGCTTTGCCGCCATCGAGGACGACCGCGACGCTAAGGAATACACCGAAGAGGAAATCCTCTCCAAAGCCATGCCCGAGGACTTTTTCCTCTTCGGCATGATTCCCGAGCTGATGGGCCGTCTGCCCATCTTCGCCCCGCTCACCACCCTCACAGAGGAACAGCTGGTGAAGCTCATGACGGAGCCGAAAAACGCGCTGGTGAAACAATACACTAAGCTGCTGGCTATGAGCGGCGTAAAACTCGTGGTGGAGGACGAAGCTCTGAGAGCCATGGCGAAGCTCGCCATTGAACGAGGCACGGGTGCGCGCGCCCTGCGCGGCATCTTCGAGCGCCTCATGCTCGATGTCATGTACAAGGCACCGAGCGACAAGACCATCGACACCGTCACCATCACGGCCGACGTCGTGCACGGCAAGGCGGAGCCGACCGTCACCCACAAGAAGACCGCCAAGAAGAAGTAAGAACGATTTTTATCGCCATGTTGGTGCTGGGTATTGAGAGCAGCTGCGATGAGACAGCCGTCGCGCTGATGGAGGAAGTTGCGGGGCAGGTGCAGCCCGCCCTGCTCAGTTCCGTCATCTCCACCCAAATTCCCCTGCACCGCCTCTACGGCGGTGTCATCCCCGAGCTGGCCTCCCGCAACCACTCCGCCAACCTGCCCGCCGTGCTGCGAGAGGCGCTGGAAAAGGCGGGGCGCAGCGTGCATGATGTCGATGTCTTTGCCTCCACCGCCGGGCCCGGTCTCGTGGCCGCCCTGCTGGTGGGCAACACCGCCGCCAAGGCGCTGGCGCTGGCCGCGAAAAAGCCCTTCATCGCCGTCAACCATCTGGAGGGGCACATGCTCTCCCCCTTTATCACCCGCCCCGAGGGGCTGACGCCCCATCTCGCCCTCGTGGTATCGGGCGGGCACAGTCTGCTCGTGGACGTGCGCGGAGCAGGCGATTACACCCTGCTCGGCCGCTCCCGCGATGACGCGGCGGGCGAAGCCTTCGACAAGGTGGCCAAAATGCTTGCGCTGCCCTACCCCGGCGGACCCGAGATTGACAAACTCGCCGCCGAGGGCGACCCGACGCGCTTTGCCTTCCCCCGCCCGATGATGCACGAGGACCACCTCGATTTCTCCTTCTCGGGCCTCAAAACGGCTGTTCTCTACACCCTGCCCAAGCTCACGCCGAGCGGCGACCCGCACGACCTCGACCGCCAAACGATGTGCGACCTCTGCGCCGGTGTGCGCCAAGCCATCATAGACGTGCTCATCCACAAGGCGATGAAGGCGCTCAAAAAGACGCGGCACAAGGTGCTCGCCGTCTCGGGCGGCGTCTCCTGCAACTCTGCCCTGCGCGAGCAATTGAAAAGCGCCTGTGAGCGCCGCCGTGTGGAGCTGGTGCTGCCCCCCAACAGCCTCACGACGGACAACGCCGCCATGATTGCCTTTGCCGGTCTCCTCCGCGCCCGCAGCGGCGACTTCTCCCCCCTCGACACCCCCGTGGACCCGAACCTGAAGCTCGCGGGCGCGCAAACGCGCAAGTGACGGCGGAGAGCGGCAAATGAGAATTTGTCGGGATTTACTAGGTACTATGTACTAGGTACTATTTATCAAGTTCGGCGGCTGCCGCCGCGAGATAACGAACCCGTTCTGACGCAAGCGTCAGAACGGGTTTCCCATCCTTGCGGCGACAGCCGCACTCTATTCAAAAATAGTACCTAGTACCTAGTAAATCTACAAATCCTCTTTTATCGCCTCTCGCGTTTTCCGCCGGTGCGGATGACACGCGGTGCGTTTTTTCGTGCTTGCAACGAAGCGGCTTTGCGGTAGAATAACCGCGTGGCACGGGGAATGCGCGTGCCTCAGTGCATCTTTTACTCTATTTAGCCATGACTGTTCTCGAATTTATCCGCAAGAACTCGCTGCTCGTTCTCATCGTAATTGCCGCCGTGGGCCTCGGCCTGGTGATGATGGATTACAGCGGCAAGGGCAGCTATTTCTCCCGCGATTTCTACATTCAGGTGAACGGCACCGGCTACTCCTACCCCGAGACGGCTGCACTGGGCGAGAACGGCCAGCAGTACATCCAATCCCTCTACTCCGCCACCACGAGCAAGCTGCGCAACAAGTTCGATAAGAACGAGGATGACGCTCTGAGTGCAGACGAGCAGGCCGCCATGAACGCTTGGCTCACCGAGCATCCCGAATATCAGGAGTTCACCGCCTTCCTCAGCACCGTCTTGCAGGCCTGGAGCTACGGCTATGCCGGGGATGCGGGCGTAAACGCCGCCATCAACCGCGCCATCCTGCACGAGGAGTCCGCCGCGCTGGGCATCTCCCCCTCCAAGGAGCAGCTCGACAGCTACATCAGCAACATGCCCGCCTTCCGTCAGGAGGACGGCAGCTTTGATCAGGCCCTCTACCAGCGCCTCACGGGCTACCACAACGGCATGAGCAACAACGCGCAGGAGGCCGCCTTCCGCAAAGTGGTGGCCGACATGATGGTGTGGGAGTGCCTCAGCAACATGCTCACCGAGGGTGTGCGCTACCAGACGAAGAGCCTCTCCGACCTGATGGACATGTTCAGCCAGAAGGTGAGCGGCCTGACGGCCTGGCTGCCCGCCGAGGCCGTCTCCGCCCCCGCGGAACCTACCGAGGAAGAGCTTAAAGCCTACTGGGAGCAGCACCGCGAACAGTACAAAACGGAGGAGCGCCGCATCGTCTCCCTCTACACGCTGACGCCTGCGCAGGGAGCATCGCTCGAAGGCCTGATGAGCACGGCCGACGCCCTGATGCAGGACCTCTCCGCCGCCAACGGCAAGGGGTTTGACAACCTGCTGGCCTCCGCCGCCGAGAACCCCGAAAACGAGGCATTCACCTACCTGAACGCCGAAGGTAAGTCCCACGAGACCTTTGCCCTGAGCACCTTGGCCGAGGCCGCCGCCCCCCTGCAACAGCAGGTGGAGCACAACGGCAACACCACCACGCTGGCGCACATTGCCTACAACGAGGTAGAAGGCGCCCCCGCTCCCGCCGAATATGAGCAGGCGGCTGCAGAAGGTAAGGCCGATGACCTCGCCTCCATCACGCAGGTGCGTGGCTACTTCCCCACCAAGGACGGCAAGCTCGTCTTCATCCGCGTGGAGGCCGCTGAGGCTCCCGCCGAGCTGGAGTTTGAGGCCGCCCGCGAGGCCGCCCTGGCCGACCTGAAGAAGGAGCGAGCCGACAACGCCCTTGATATCGCTGCCAAGGAGCTCTTCTCCCGCATGGAGTCCGCGGAGAACGCCGAGGCCGCCTTCGCCCTCGCCGAACAGGCGGGTGCCAAGAAGGAGACCTTCGGCCCCGTGAGTGTGGGCCTTGCCGAGGCTGACCTGCCCGCCGGGTTGGAGCCGCAGGCGCTCATCAGCGTGCCCACGGGCAAGATGGCCCCGCTCGTCGTCAATGCAGAGGGCGCCCGCTTCACAGCTGTGACTAAGCGCACGCTGGAGGAAAGCGCGGACTACGACATGATGAAGGCCTTCTCCCTCATTCCCTCGCAGAATGCGCAGCTGAGCACCTCTCTGCTGCTCGACTGGCTGCACACCGCCTACACGCGCTACAACGTGCAGCTCTCCGAGCACATCAAGCTCAACAAGTAAGCCGAAGGCCGCACGTCACCCCTTTCCGCACGGTCTGACGCACCCCGTCAGACCGTTTTTCTTCCCCTCCCTTTCCCCACCATGTCCTTACCCTCCCAGACCAAATACATCGTCGGCAATGAGGCATGCGAGCGTTTCAGCTTCTACGGCATGCGCAGCATCCTGACGCTCTACATGACCCACATGTTGCTCATGAGCGAAAGCCAGGCCATTGAGGTTGCCCACCTCTTCAATGCAGGCATCTACATCCTGCCGCTGCTCGGCGCATGGATAGCCGACCGCTTTCTCGGCCGCTACAAGACGATTCTTTTCATCTCGCTATTCTACTGCGTAGGCCATGCCGTGCTCGCCACGGCAGATTTGGCGGACTCCGTGGCGGCGCGACAGCTCATCCTCTTCCTGGGTCTCTTCATCATCGCCATGGGTGCGGGCGGCATCAAACCCTGCGTCTCCGCCTTCGTGGGCGACCAGGTGGACGGCGAGCGCGATGCGAGCGTCATGACGCGCGTCTACGCCGCTTTCTACTGGTCCATCAACCTCGGCTCCTTCTTCTCCTTCCTCATCATCCCGTGGGTGCGCCAGAACTGGGGCTACAGCTGGGCTTTCGGCATCCCCGGCATCTTCATGGGCATCGCCACCTTTATCTTCTGGTGCGGCCGCAAGCAATACCGCCACAAGGAGCCGACGCAGCCGCATTTCCTGCCCGCGCTCATCACCCGTGTGTTGAACGGCCGTGCAGCAGCCTGCGCGCGCTACGGTGAGGAGGCGGTATCCGCCGCCGTCAACACAGCCATCGGCATTCTCGCTTTCATCGTCATTGCACCGCTTATCCTGATGCTCGGGCAGCAGACGCAAAGCGGCGCCATCACCCTCGCCTCGCTGGCGGGCGCGGGGGAAACCGCCGCTTCCCTCTGCGGCCTGGCGGCGCTGCTGCTCTACATCGCCGCCATGCTGGCCGCGGCGCTGCGTCTGGCTGCGGCCTGCGGGGCAGGAGGTTTCTTCGGGCTGATGGGCAGCATGCTCTTCCTGCCCGAGGCGGCCGCAACGCGCTTCAGCGAGGAGGAGCGCCACAGCGCTCACAACCTGCTGCGCGTGCTCATCGTCTTTACGATGATTATCCCCTTCTGGAGCCTCTTTGACCAGACGATGACCAGCTGGGTGCTGCAAGGAGAGAAGATGGTGCCTCTTCACTTCGCGGCAGAGGGGGTTCTCTTTGATTTCGGCGCGGAGGAAATGCAGAGCTTCAACCCCCTGCTGGTGATGATATTCGTGCCGGTGATGACGCTGCTCGTCTACCCCCACATCGGCCGGTGGAGCAGCCCGCTCAAGCGCATGGGCATCGGCATCGTGCTCGCGGGCCTGTCCTACGGCGTGGTAGCCTGGCTGCAACATGCCCTCGACGGCGGCGCGCAACTCTCTATCCTCTGGCAGGGCGTGCCTTACCTCATGCTCACCATCTCTGAGATTCTCGTGAGCACCACGGGGCTGGAATACGCCTACACCGCCGCTGGCAAAAACATGAAGAGCCTCGTCTCGAGCTTTTGGTTCCTCACCAGCACGCTGGGCAACTTCCTCGTCATCTACCTCACCTCCTTGGTGAGCGACCCCGCCTCGGTCTCCACCTTCCTGATATACGGTGCGCTGGCTGTCATCATCGGCCTGCTCTTCATCATCGTCACTACGCGACGCTACTTCCGCACAGAGGTGAAGTGACGGATGGACAAAGTACAATGTACAATGTACAAATCAAAAATATAGGCGGCTGACGCCGCGAGATAAAAACACGTTCTGACGCTTGCGTCAGAACGTGTTACCAATCCTTGCGGCGGCTTGTCTCGGCGTAGCCGTAGGCGAAGACGGAAGCCGCACGCCCCTCAGCTCCACGCCTTGCTGTACTTGTAGGCTTTGCGCTTGCCGAGGTGGCGGTCGATGCGTAGCAAGCCCGCACGGTTGCGCTCGGCGAGGCGTAGGCAATCGACGATATCGGCGGCATCGTGTTCCTCCTCCACCTGCTCGCGCACGTACTGCATCATGAGGTTCTCTGAGGCGTAATCCGCGGCGGTGCGAGCAGCGGCCACGAGAGCATCGACGGCTGCGGAAACACTCTGCTCGTGCGCCAACACCTGTTCAAAAACGCCCAGTGCCGAGTCGGCGGGCGCGACGGGGGCGGCCAGCGCGGGCACCTGCGCCGCCACACGGCGCTCGCCTAGGTAGGTGATGAGGTGCAGCGCGTGGCTGCATTCCTCGTGAAACTGCTGCCGCAGCCAATGCGCGCAACCGTGCAGCCCGAGCTCCTGCAAGCCTACGGAGAGGTGCAGGTAGAGCATGGCAGCCTCGAACTCCAACTGTATCTGGCGGTTAAACGCCTCAATTACTTTCTGTTTCATACCACCCGGGAGCATACGCGGTTAGATTCCCCCGCGCCATGACTGTTCGGACTTTACATCCGCTCCCTACCCTATTATGATAAAGCCATGAGCACACAGATGGTTTCTGATAATGTGGATGCGCTGGTGAAGCTGGCGCTGGCGGAAGATTTCGGTGACGGTGACGTCACCTCCCAATACTTTGTTCCCGCAGAGCTGCAGGCCTGCGCGCTGATGCGTCCCCGCACGGCGGGCGTCATCTCCGGTGTGGAGGTAGCGGCCAAGGTGTTTAAGGCCGTGGACCCCTCGCTGAAAGTGACCATCCACCTGCACGACGGCGAGCAGGTGTCCCCCGGCGCCATCGTCATGTCCATTGAGGGCAAGGCGCAGTCCATCCTCGGCGCGGAGCGCACGGCGCTCAACTTCATCCAACGCCTCTCGGGTGTGGCGAGCATGACGCACAAGTACGTGAAGGCCATTGCCCACACCTCCTGCAAGCTGCTGGACACCCGCAAGACCACCCCCGGCTATCGACTGCTGGAGAAGGCAGCCGTGGTACACGGCGGCGGCAACAACCACCGCCTCGGTCTCTACGACCGAGCCATGGTGAAGGACAACCACCTCATGACGGACGGCGACACCGCGCACCTTCAGGCCTGCATCACTAAGCTGAAGGCTGACAAGCCCGGTGTGGAGGTGGAGCTGGAGGCCGATACGCTGGAACAGGTGGAGGCCTTCCTCAAGCTCGAAGGGGTGGACTACATCCTGCTCGACAACATGAGCTGCGACGAGATGCGCCGCGCCGTGGAGATGCGCGGAGCAAACAGAAAGCCCTACTTTGAAGCCTCCGGCGGTCTCACGCTGGAGACGGCTCCCGCCGCCGCTGAGACAGGCGTGGACTACATGAGCTTCGGCTGCCTGACGCACTCTGTCCCCTCGCTGGACCTCGGGCTTGATTTCACCGTCCACCGCTGACCTGCGCTGCCCGCGTGTTGCTCTCGCCGAAAGAAGCCCTCATCACCCTGAACCTGATTCCCGGGCTCGGATCCGTCCGCATTCAATCGCTGCTGGAGTTTTTCGGCTCGGCAGAGCTGGTGCTTTCCGCCCCGCCCTCGCTGCTGGAGCGCGTGCCGCGCATCGGCCCCGCTCTCGCCGCAGCCATTGCAGACTGGCGCCACTGCACCAACACCGCCGCCGAGCTGGACTGCGCGGAGCGAGCGGGCGTACACCTCGTCACCATCGATGAGGACGCCTACCCCACCGCTCTGCGCCGCATGAGCAACCCGCCCATGGTGCTCTACGCCCGCGGCGAGTGGTGCGAGGAGGACAGCCGCAGCGGCGTGGCCATCATCGGCACTCGCCTCGCCACGCCTTACGGCCGCGTGCAAGCCCGGCGTTTCGGCCGCGAGCTGGCGGACGCAGGCTGCACCATCATCTCGGGTCTCGCGCGCGGCATCGATGCCGAGGGGCACCGCGGGGCGCTGGAGGCAGGCGGGCGCACCATCGCCGTGCTGGGCTTCGGGCTGGGACAGCTGTACAACGATGCCAACGCCGAGCTGGCGGAGGCCATCTGCCACGGTCACGGCGCCGTCGTCTCCGAGTTTCCCATGATGCTGCGCCCCTCGCGCACCACGTTTCCGCAGCGCAACCGCATTGTCGCCGCATGGAGCCGCGCCGTGCTGGTGGCCGAGGCACCGATGCACAGCGGAGCCATGCACACGGCCGGACTGGCTGCAGAGCACGGCAACACCGTCTTTGCTCTGCCGGGCGACCTGCACCGCGACACCTCCGCGGGCTGCCACGCTCTCATCCGCGACGGTGCCATTCTCTGCACCTCGCCGCAGGAACTGCTGGCCGACATCGGCCGGAGCGGCGAGCTGCACCAAGGGGAGCTCTTCGGCAGCCTCTTTGCCGAGGACGCCCCTGCGGCAGAGCCCCCCGCCACCGCCCTGCCCCTGCCGGACCCGAACACGACGGAATACGCCGTGCTACAGGCGGTCGCCGCGGGGCACGACACATTGGATGCCCTCTGCACCGCTCTCGGTCGCGGCGCAAGAGAGCTGACACCCCTGCTCATCAAGCTGCAAATCCTGCACCATCTCATCCCCCGGGAAGGCGGCCGTTTTGCCTGTTCAGGGCAGAAAAAATAAAGAGTTGCCGCAAGGGTGCCCCTGCACCTCAAAATTCTGCTTTTTTCGCAGAATGTGTAGTTGACGCGGCGGAAAGAATCGTGTAGACTGTGCAACAAGGTATAGGGATATTCCTGTACCCGCATCGCAGCATCTCACACCTTTCCTCCCGTGTACTCGAACGAAGACTTTCTTCTGCAGCTCCTGACGGAATCAGGAGCCATTGCGCCGGACACTCTGGACGCCATCCGAGCCCAGCTTTCGCCGATGGACAGCGTTGTCACGCATCTGGTGAACAACAACTACATGACCGGCGAATACATTGCGCAGGTCGCCGCAGCCAACTCCGGGCTGGAGTACGTTGACCTCTCCTCGTTCGAGGTGGATCCCGCCATCATCGCCGGGGTGAAGGGCGAGCTGGCCCGCCGCGTGGGTTTCCTGCCCATCGGGGATGACGGCTTCTCCCTGCAGGTGGCCATCGTCGACCCCTTCGACATGCAGACCATGGACAGCCTGCCGCAGTTCCTCAACCGCGACATCAGCTTCTTCGTCTGCTCCGAGGCCGGGCTCAAAAAGGCGCTCGACAAGTACTTCCCCGAGAAATCCAAGTTTGCCAAGGGCGATACGGAAGGCCCCATCATCGAGCTGGTGGAAAATCTCTTCAACGAGGCGCATGAGATGCGCGCTTCGGATATCCACATCGAGCCGATGGAAGACCGCGTGCGCGTCCGCTACCGCGTAGACGGCCGCCTTGTCGAGGTGGCCAACCACCCCAAGAAACTGCTCGGGCCCATCGTGGCGCGCCTCAAGGTGATGAGCACCTCCATGAGCATCGCCGAGAAGCGTGTGCCGCAGGACGGCCGTATCGAGATGGACCTGCGAGACGGCGCCCACATCGACCTCCGTGTCAGCACCGTGCCGACGAACCACGGCGAATCCGTGGTGATGCGTATTTTGGACAAGTCCGCCCTCGCTCTCGGTCTGCCCCAGCTCGGCTTCCTCTCCGATGATCAGGCCACCTTCGACCGCCTCGTCACCCAGCCCGACGGCGTGATTCTCGTCACGGGCCCCACGGGTTCCGGTAAGACGACAACACTCTACGCCTGCCTCAACCACCTGAACCGCCCCGATAAGAAGATTATCACCGCTGAAGACCCCGTCGAATACGAGATGAGCGGCATCAACCAGGTGATGATTCGCTCCGAAATCGGCATGACCTTCGCCGCCGCCCTGCGCGCCATGCTGCGTCAGGCCCCGAACATCATCATGATCGGCGAAATTCGAGACGCGGAGACTGCCGCCATTGCCATTCAGGCCGCTATGACGGGTCACTTGGTGCTCTCCACCCTGCACACCAACGACGCGCCCTCCTCCGTAGCCCGTCTGGCGGATATGGGTGTGGATCGCTTCCTCATCGCCTCCGCCGTGCGCGCCATCATGGCTCAGCGCCTCTGCCGCAGCCTCTGCTCCTGCAAGGTGCAGGGCAGCCTCACGCCCAAGCAGGCAAGCACGCTGGGCATCGACCCCTCTCACGCGGTCATGACCGCCCGCCCCGGCGGCTGCGAGCGCTGCAAGGGCAAGGGCATGAAGGGCCGTCTCGGCATTTTCGAAATCTTCCAAATCAACGACGACGTGCGCGAGCTGGTGAACTCCAACCTCACCTCCGCTCAGCTGCGCAAGCGCGCCCGCGAGCTGGGCATGCGCACCCTGCGAGAGGACGGCATCCGCAAGGTGCTGGCCGGCCTCACCACGGCGGATGAAGTCATCCGCGTCACCAACGGCGACGAAAGCTGATTCCCTCTTCCCACAACACACAACCGATTCTGACACAATATGAATAACGACGTAGCCATTGATGTTTTCATCAACAACGGCATGTTGGACAAGTCCGTGGCGAAGGATGTCAAGGACGAGATGGCCAACAGCGGCAAGGAGCTGTGGGAAACGCTCGTGGACTTCGGCATTCTCAGCGGCCCCGAGGACTACTGGAGCATCATCGCCAACGAGGTGGGAGCCCAATTCATCTCCCTGGCGGACTTCATGCCCCCGCAGGAGGTCATCGACATGCTGCCCGCCGCACAGGCCCGCCTGCACGGCGCGCTGCCCGTGGAATACCGCGAGGGCGAGGGCCTCTACGTGTGCCTGGAGGACCCGCTGAACCCGCAGACCGTGGATGATCTTCGCGTCGTCACGGGGCAGGACATCTACCTCTACGTGGCCGCCGATTACGAGGTCCGCGCCCGCTTGCAGGACTGCTACGGCGGTTCCGAAGCCGCCATGGGCGACCTCCTCAACGAGATGAGCGCCATGGCCGTCTCCGCCGACGGCACGGACGAAGCCAACGCCGCTCCCGTCATCAAGTTCGTCAACCTCATCATCACGCAGGCCATTAAGGAAAAGGCCTCCGATATTCACCTCGAACCCTTTGAAAAGGAGTTCAAAATCCGCCTCCGCGTGGACGGCGCCCTGTACGAAATGGCCCCGCCGCCCGTCCACCTCGCCAACCCCATCATCTCCCGCGTGAAGGTGATGGCCGGCATGAACATCGCCGAGCGCCGCGTGCCGCAGGATGGCCGCATCGTGATGAAGCTCGGGGAACACAGCGTGGATATGCGTGTGAACTCCCTGCCCACCCAGTACGGCGAATCCGTCGTAATGCGTGTGCTCGACCGCGGCAGCGTGTCCCTCAACCTCGACAACCTCAACCTCGCCCCCGCCCTGCACGAGTACATCATCGACACGGTGAACAAGCCCAACGGCATCTTTGTGGTGACGGGCCCCACGGGTTCCGGTAAGACGACGACGCTCTACGCAGCCCTGCGCGAGGTGAACACCGAGGACTCCAAACTGCTCACCGCCGAGGACCCCGTGGAATACGACATCGACGGCATTGTGCAGGTGCCCATCAACGAGGCCATCGGCGTGACCTTCCCCCGCGTGCTCCGCGCCTTCCTCCGTCAGGACCCCGACCGCATTCTCGTGGGCGAAATTCGAGATAAGGACACCGCTCAGATTGCCATCCAGGCTGCTCTGACGGGCCACTTGGTGCTCTCCACCCTGCACACGAACGACGCCGCCGGTGCCGTCACACGCTTCATCGACATGGGCGTGCAGCCCTTCCTGCTCTCCGCCACGCTGCTCGGCGTGCTCGGTCAGCGTCTCGTGCGCACCATCTGCCCCTTCTGCAAGACGGCCTACCGCCCCTCGAACTCCCTGCTCAACCAGCTCGGCATCAACCCCGCGCTCATCGGCCAGCAGCAGTTCTTCACAGGCTCCCGCTGCGACAAGTGCGCCAACACGGGCTACAAGGGCCGCAAGGGCATCCACGAGCTGCTCAACGTCACCGACCCCATCAAAGAGCTCATCACCGAGAACGTCCCCTCCATCGTGCTCAAGCAAAAGGCCATCGAGCTGGGTATGACCACCCTGCGTCAGGACGGCATCCAGAACATCTTTGAGGGCAACACCACCATCGAAGAAGTGCTCAAGTACACCTAAAGCCAAGTCCGAAGGACGAAGGCAGAAGGACGACAGAAAAACTTCGGACTTCCGCCTTCGGACTTCGCACTTCCTCCTTGACGCTCGCGTCCGCATCTGCTATTTTTTCATCATCAAATAAAAAATTTTCATTCCTTTAACCCTCACCGCATATGGCTAATTTCAAGTACACGGCGCTCGACCAAAACGGCGCTGAAAAAACAGGCTTCGTGACAGCGGACAATAAGATTGCCGCCATGGAGCAGATTCGCGCGCAAGGTCTACTGGTGCGCGAATGCGTAGAAAGCTCCAAGGGCGCTCCCGCCGCCAAGGCTGACAAGAAAAAGGACGGCAAGAGCAAAGGCCCCAAGAAAGAAAAAGCCAAGGGCAAACCCGGTGTCGGCATCAAGCAGAAGGAGATGATGGTGTTCACGCGCCAGCTCGCCACGCTGATCAGCGCCGGTCTCCCCCTGCTCCAGAGCCTCAATGTGCTCGGCAAGCAGGAGCCCAACCCCAACCTCAAGGCCACCATCACCGCTCTCGGCGAGGCCGTGCAGGGCGGCTCCACCTTCTCCGAAGCCCTCTCCGCCTACCCCAAGATGTTCAACAAGCTCTTTGTGAACATGGTGAAGGCCGGTGAGGTCGGCGGTGTGCTCGAGGTCGTGCTCAACCGTTTGGCCGAATATCAGGAGAAAGCCAACCGCCTGCGCGGCAAGATTGTCTCCGCCATGGTCTACCCCACCATCATCATGGTGATTGCCGTGGGCATTCTCGTCTTCCTCATGCTCGTCATCGTGCCCAAGTTCAAGGAGATGTTCGAGGGTCAAAACATGGAGCTGCCCGCCCTCTCGCAGTTCGTGTTCAACTTCTCCGACAACTGCATGGCAGACAGCATCATTCCCTTCGTGCCCAACGCCGTCTTCTTCCTCGCCTTCCTGGCCGCGGCCATCGTCGGCATCTCCATCTGGAAGCGCACGCCCAAGGGCGGCCGCGTGGTGGACGGCCTCATGCTCAAGCTGCCCAAAATCGGCCAGCTGAACAAGGTGAGCGCCGTAGCCCGCTTCTCCCGCACCTTCGGCACCCTCGTAGCCTCCGGCGTGCCCATCCTGCAGGCCCTGCTCATCACCCGCGATACGGCCGGCAACGTCATCGTAGCCGATGCCGTTACCAAGATTCACGACTCCGTGCGCGAGGGTGAATCCATCGTCACCCCCATGGCGACAAGCGAGGTCTTCCCGCCCATGATGATTTCCATGGTGGACGTGGGCGAAGAGACCGGCCAGCTGCCCGACATGCTCATGAAAGTGGCCGAGGTGTACGATGAAGAGGTGGACAACTCCGTCACTGCCCTCACCGCCATGCTCGAGCCGCTCATGATTGTGTTCCTCGCCGTGGTGGTCGGCTCCATCGTGCTGGCCATGTTCATGCCGATGATGGAAATCATCAAGAACGTGTAACTCCGCAGGCTCCAACCGCAACCCGTTCCGCGCTCATGCAACTTCCGCGTTTCACCGCTGTTCGCAAGGGTTTCACGCTCGTGGAAATCCTGATTGCCACCGCCATCCTCGCCGCACTCGCGGCAGGCATGTGGGAGGCCTCTGCCTATGCCAAGGCCAAGGGGCTGAAGAACACAGCCAACAGCCAGATTCAGCTGCTGGAAACCTCCCTCAACGCCTACCGCGCCGACAGCGGCGGCACCCTGCCCTTCGGCCGCGGAGACGAGTACAGCTCCCACGTGCTCTACAAGGCGCTCTACTGCGACAACGACAACAACGGCGAGCCCGATGAGCAGGACGGCGCAATGATGATGCCCTATTGCCCCTCCATGGTCGTCATCAAGAATAAAAAGGAAGCCGAGCAGGAGGAAGGCATCCCCGCCGTGCGAGCCAAGCTCACCACCAAAGAGGGCGGCAAGCGCATCAGCGGCAAGTTCTTCATCATCATGGACCCCTGGGGCAAGCCCTACCGCTACCGCCTCGGCTACGACGTCGAGGATGAAAGAGGCAAGACCGGCCCCGGCATGAACCCCGACTTCGATATCTTCTCCCTCGGGCCGGACGGCCTTGGCGACGGCAAGACCAACGACGGCGACAACGAGGACAACATCTCCAACGTCCGCTCCTGGAAGTAATCTTCTCACTACACCCCGCCGCCACCGCCCGCAAGACGGTGGCGGTTTTTCATGTAACCCCACACCTTCTCCCCCACCCCATGCAGTTCCCTCACCCCCTCATCGCCCTCGCTGCCGTTCCGGCCATCATCGCCCCCGCTTTTGCTACAGAGACAGCCCTTGCCCCCGCGCAGGAACTTGTCGCGCGCATCACGCCGGATTTTGCTGCCAAAGTCACCTTTGCGCTCGACAGCGCAGCCGCGCAACCCACCCTCAGTACCAAGGACGGCAAGCTGCTCATCACCGCAGCCAACGTGCACGAGGCCATCCGCGCCTACGGCTACTACCTGCGCAACCTCGCCCACGTCCATTTCTCATGGAACGGCGACAACGCGAGCGCCGCGCAGTTTGTGCTGCCGGAGGCCCCCGTCACCGTGACGCCCTCCACGGGCTTCAACTACGCGATGAACTATTGCACGCTCTCCTACAGCTGCACCCACTGGGACAAGAAGCGCTGGGAGCACGAGCTGGATGTCTTCGCCCTCAACGGCTACTCCCACATCCTCGTCACCGCGGGCCTCGAAAAAGTGTGGAAAAACTTCCTCTCGGAACTGGGCTACCCGGCTGCCGCCATTGACAAATTCATCCCCAATCCCGCCTACAGCGCGTGGTGGAACATGGGCAATCTGGAGGGCGAGGGCGGCCCCGTCTCCCCCGTCATCATCGAGGAAGAAGCCGCGCTTGGCAAGTTCATCGTCCACCGCATGCTTGACCTCGGCATGGAACCCGTCATGCAGGGCTACGTGGGCTTCCTGCCCCGCGACACCGACCCCGCCTCCGTCAACGGCAAGCTGCTGCCGCAGGGCGGCTGGGTGGCGGGCTACATGCGCCCCACCGTGATTGACCCCACCTCCGCCGACTATCCCAAGCTCGCCGCCCTGTGGTACAAGCACCTTGCGGCCGTCTACGGCTACCGCGGCAAATACTTCGGCGGCGACCTCTTCCACGAGGGCGGCAACACAGGCGGCGCCAACCTCACGGAGTGCGCCAAAGTGGTGCAGAGTTGCATGCAAAAGGCCTCCCCCGGCGCCGTGTGGGTGCTCCAAGCCTGGGCGCACAACCCGCACAAAGCCCTGCTCGACGGCTGTGACCGCGAGCACCTCGTCGTGCTGCTGCTCGACAAGGACCTGCGCGCCGAGCATGACCCCTTCTACAAAGATAACGGCTACCTGCGCCGCCCGCAGGTGGCCGATACCCCCTACGTCTGGTGCGAGCTCTCCAACTTCGGCGGCAACCACGGGCTCTTCGGCGGCTTCGGCCTGCTGGAGCAATACCGCACCGCCCCCGGCCTCATGGGCGAAGTGGCGCGCAAGAGCCTCGGTCTCGGCATGATTTCCGAGGGTGTGGAAACCAACCCCCTCTTCTACGCCCTGCTCACCGAGCGCATGAACAATGCCGAAGGCGTCATCAACCAAGAGGCTTTCCTCAAAAACTACGCCAAGGGCCGCTACGGCTCCGACGCCCCCGAACTCGTGCAGGCGCTGGGTGTGCTGGCCGAGAGCGTGTACAAGCCCACCACCATGCGCGAGGGCTGCCAGGAGAGCATTCTCTGCGCCCGCCCCAAGCTGGATGCCGTGAAGGCCTCCACCTGGTCGGACGGCAAGCAGTACTACGACTACGCCGAGCCCGTGAAGGCCGCCAAGCTGATGCTCGCCGCCGGCAAGGCGGACAAGGAGCTGGCCGCGCGGGAGACCTACCGCTATGACCTTGCGGACGTCGTGCGCCAGGTGCTGGCCGACCGCGCCCGCGTGCTGCTGCCGGAAATCAAGGCGGCCTATGATGCCAAGGACGCCGCCGCCTTCAAGGCCAAGAGCGATGCTTATCTGGCGCTCATCCGCGACACGGCGGAGATGCTCGCCACCTCCGAGCACTTCCTGCTGGGCGCCTACCTGAAGGGGGCTGAAGATAAGGGCGGCAAGGACGAAGAAGCCCGCCGCCAGATGCGCGTGAACCTCAAGCGCCTCATCACCACATGGGCCAAGGGCAACACCTCGCTCAATGACTACGCCCACCGCCAGCTCTCCGAGCTGATGAGCCAGTACTACCTCGCCCGCTGGAGCGTATTCTTCGCCGAAAAGAACGCCGAGCTGAGCGGCGACAAGGCGCCCGCGGCTGCCGCCCCCGCAGCGGGCGGCGGCTCCGTCTCCAACAACGGTATGGCCGTCTCCTTCTCCTACGAGCAGAACGCCGGCGTGGATGACATCCAGAACACCTTCCCCGAGACCGACACTCCCCTGCTTTACACCCCCCAAGGTGACAGCGTGGAGATTGCCGAGCGAATCCTCAAAGATATGTGAGGAAGTTACAAAGGGGGATTTGTAGATTTACTATGTACTAGGTACTATGTACTATTTTTGAATAGAGTGCGGCTGTCGCCGCAAGGATGGAAAACCCGTTCTGACGCTTGCGTCAGAACGGGTTCGTTATCTCGCGGCGTCCCTGTCACGGCGTAGCCGTAGGCGAAGACGGAAGCCGCCGAACTTTATAAATAGTACCTCGTAAATCCCTACAAATCCCCATTTGTCGAACTGTCAGTATAAAAAAGGCCTCCGCTCAAACATGAGCGGAGGCCGAAGAGATAAACTCTTGTAGGACTCGCTTTAGTGGCGCTTGCGACGGGCGCAGAGCGCGGCGAAGGCCAGCAGGCTCAGCGTAGCCGTAGCGGGCTCGGGGGCCACGTAGATTCTGCTGCCGTCCCACTGCAGGGAGTAGGCAGTGCCGTCGTTCAGCGTGACACCGTCCGCAGCAACGAACACGATGTTGCCCAGCGTGGCCGTCTCCACCGAGGTGAAGAGGTCGTAGTAGCCGTTGGTGGCAACAGCGTCCACCATGTCCTGCGTGAGCACTACGGTCACGGCATCGGTCGAGCCGATGGTGACAGAGCAGCCCATGGTCAGGGTGGTGTTGTCGGCGAAGGTGATGGTGCCGCCGTTCACCACGAGGTTGGCGTTGACCTCGGAGGTGCCGTTCACCGTCAGGTCCGTGGTCGTCAGCGAGCCGTTGTGGTTTTGCACCGTGATGGTCGCATTAGAGCCCAGCGTCAGGCATCCCACCGTGACGGGGGCCGTGCCGCCGACATTCACCGTGCCATTAACGGCGAGGGAGGAAGCCGCACCGCCCGTCAACGCGTTCGTGGTGAGGGTTGCGCCGTTAGCCACGGTCAGGCTGCCATCCAGAACGATATCGTTGAGGTAAGCATCGCGGAAACCACCGCCCTGCACATTCACGCTACCGCCGTCCTTCACCGTCAGATTACCGTTGCCGGCCACGTTTGTCGAGGAGGCGACGAAGGTCTTGACCGTCAGGGAGGCGTCGGACTCCACAACCACCTTGGAACCCGCGGTGACGCCGATGCCGGCGCTGGAATTGCTCAAGTCGTAGTCAGCATCCGTGAAGGTCAGTGTATGATTGTTTTCCACAAGGAAAGCGTACTGGCCGTTTCGATATCCAACGCTCGTGATGCCGCCGGTAACGGTGGTATCGGTGTGAATCTTCGTGGTGGTGTCGCCGAGCTTCACATGGGAGAGCGTAGCGGCGTTGGCACCGCTGATGGTCACGCCGCTCAGGGTGACGTTCTCGTTGTCAATCTTCCAAGCCGCCTGCGCCGTACTCAGCGTACCGCCCGTGATGGTGGCGGTCACACCGTCGATAGCGTTGTAAGCTGTGTCGCCTTCAGAAGCGGGCTTCGTGAAGGTGAGCGTACCACCCGCCATCGTGAAGGTGTTCTCCGAAGCAGCATAGCCGGCGTTGCTCTTGATAAAGCCGGTCGTGATGCTGCCGCCGGTCATGGACAGGAAACCGGGGTTCGACGTCTGGTTGTGACCGAGAATAATCGTACCGGATGTAACGGCACCGTTGGTAACCTTCAGCGTCGCTTCGGATTCAATCTTCAGCTCATGGGCGCCCGTGTTGACGGAAGCACCATTGCTCAGCGTGATGATGTGACCATCACTGTCGTAGCCGTGGCCGTTAATCTCCGTGTTGGCGCTGAACACCAAGTTGAGACCGTTCGCCGTCGAGTCGGCGTTGAAGGTGTACTCACCGCCGCCCAGATTGATGGTGCCGGTAGCACCCTGAGCGTCAGACTTCGACAGGCCGCCGAGAGCCGCCTGCAGCTTGCCGTCGCCCGTCACATTGTTCAGGGTGATGGTGCCGTTCACCTTGGCGTTGGTGAAGGTGACATTCTGGAAGGTACCGCCCGAGATGGTGTTGTCCTTGATGATGGTCTTGGCACCGTCGCCGATGATGGAACCGCCCGTGATGTTACCCGTGATGGTCAGGGTGCCGGCACCCGTCTTGGTCAGCGCACCATCAAAGCCGCCGAAGCGGGAGACCTTACCGCTGATAAGCAGCTCGCCGCCTTCCTTCACCGTCAGAGTCGAGGCCTTGCGAATCGAAAGCTCGGAGCTGATGACATTGTTCGTACCGTTGACGGTGATGGAGCCGGCGCGCGTGGCGTCATAATAGAAGGTGTTGAAACCGCGGTTGCCGGAAATCTCGGCAAAGCCGTTCATCACGATATTGGCGCTCATCGTCGTGGTGCCGCCGTCCTCGTTGAAGGAGAGGTCCAGCACCGCCTTGTGGTCGGCATCCGTACCCGTCAGGGTGATCGACTTGGTGGCGTTGCCATTATAGCCGAACGCATCCTTGCCGCCCTGCACAATGGAGAGCTTACCGCCGCCGTTGATGACAATGTCACCCGTGATGATACCCGTGCCGTTGCTGCGATTGCTCTTCACGGTACCGCCGTTGATGGTCAGGGTGTTCAGCGTGTAGGTGTTATTGCTGATGCCCATTTCACCCTCAATATTCACCGTGGCCGTGGTGGCACCCGTCAGGCTCCAGTCCGCAGAAGCATCGTTGATGTAGTAGTTGGTCGTGGTGCGGGAGTCACCCGTCAGCGTGTTGGTCTCGCTGTTGTAGCTCAGGCTCTCGTCGGTCGTACCGTTGACCTTCCACGTCGTCACCGTGCTTGCATCCACCGTGCCGGTGGCAATCTGGCGGTTGATCACGACGGCACCGAAGCCGTTACCCTCTGTCTTTGCTGTCTCACTGATCTTGACATTGACGGCCGTCGTATCCAGCTTAATGGTGCCGCCGCCGTTGTTGGTGATGCTGACATCATCAATCGTGATAGAATGAGAGCCGTCCGTTTTCAGCGTCAGCGTCTTGCCGGAGGCCACATTCCAAGTGCCACCCTGGTAAACCATGACGTCGTTCTTACCAAGAAGCTCGGTGTCAGCCTTGATGTCCATGTTGACATCGTGGGCACCGTTAATCTCCAAAACGGTATTGCCATCGATACGTCCCAGCTGCACAAGGGAATCCTGAGCGTCCACAATCAAACCACCGATGGTGAAAGGACCGAAATCCGACTTGTGGAGCCCGGCTTTCGTCAGGTGAACGGTGTGACCGTAATCCATGTCCTGATTGCTGGCAAAGGCGTGCCAACTGATGGAGGAGCCCTGAGTAATCGTACCGTTCGTGCTGGTCACATCAGCGGATTTGCCGACGGAACTGAAGTTATCGGTCGCTTGAGCGATGGTGAACACACCACCGTTGTAGGTGACCCCGTTAATCACGGACGTATCCGTGGTCAAACTCGCGCCGAACGCGCTGCTGCACAGGGCAGCACCGAGTATCGCGCTGAGGAATAGTGTCTTTTTCATTTTATAATGATGTAATTTCTTGTATTTGAGCGGATTAGCGCGCACTCGTCTTCTCACGTGCTGAAGCGCAGGCACACGCGCATCCGCGAGGATTCTACAGCATTGTGAATGCTGTAGCAAGCCGAATCTTCATAAAACGTTGAAAAAATATGCAGTTAGAGAGATTTTTTGTGAAATTTTCAAACAAACAAGCGCATAACCCTTGCAACGGCGCGGAAAACGGGCCGACAAGGGCGGAAAATCGGCACCAACGGCGCAGGGTGCGTGGCTAAAAATCGGGAGCGTTGCTCCTGATTTTCAGGAAGTGGCTATAAATGCATAGATGAAGGCACAAGCGGAGGCTCGACAAATTCCCTTTGTCGAGGGCCTGCGCGGCGAAGGCGCGCCTAATGGCATGCGCCTCTTAGGCGCATGCTTCGTTGAGCCTTTAGGCGATAAGAATTTTAGCCCAACACGTGAGTGTTGGGATTAAGGCGGGTGGCGTTATACTCTCCATAACCCTGCCGAATGGCAGGGTGGTGCCAAGGTTCGGGGTGCTTCATCCTTGTACGTCTCCCGCGCGCCCCTGTCTCGGCTAAGCCTTAGCGGAGACGGAGCGTCAACGGTTGATATTAAAACGGCCGGAGGGATAAGCTACAAGATTGGTTCCACCGATGCCCTGCAACCACCCCGCCATCCGGCGGGGTTATGAACAGGATAAAATCACCGGGGTTATCCCCAAGGCTTACGCCTTGGGCTAAAATTCTTATCGCCTAAAGGCTCGACCATGGATGCTCCTTTAGGGCGCATCCCATACTTGCGCGGCCTTGCCGCGCAAGACCCCGACAAATCCTCATTTGCCTCTCACGCATGAGAAACAAACAGCCCCTTGGCCACGCCACAGGTCCGCTGCGGACTCAGAGCGCCGAGATGGGGAATGAGCGGTGCCCGTAGCCGAGGTCGGAGATATGCTCAGCCGTGCACAGGACGAGTCCGCCGCCAAGCTTGGATTTGCCGAGCGGGATGGCCCGACAGCCCTTCAGATCGTTGAGGTGCGGGCTGTCACTGCTCTTGACCTCCATGGGGTACAGAGTGTCCCCGTCCTCCAACAGAAAATCCACTTCCGCCCCGTTGGCATCCCGATAGTAGCAGAGACGGGGCGCCTCCCCCGTGTTGTGAAAGCGGCGCATGAGCTGCCCGAAGGCCCATGTTTCCACCATAGCCCCGGCAAAGGCTCCGTGCTCCAGCTCCTCCGCCGAGCGGATGCGCGCCAGCCAACAGCAAAGGCCCGTGTCCATAAAATACAGCTTAGGTGCCTTGGTGAGGCGTTTGGTCGTGTTGATGTAGTACGGCTCCAGCAGCGTGATGATGCCCGAGGCCTCCAACACGGAAACCCACGCTTTCGCCGTCTTGGGGGAGACATCCGCATCGCGGGCCAAATTGCTATATACCAGCTGCTGCCCGCTGCGCATCGCGGCAGAGCGCATCAGCTTGATAAAGGCGCTTTTATTGCCCACCTGCGACAGCTCCTGCACATCGCGCTCGACATAGCTCTGCACATAGGATTGGAAAAACAGAGCCGGCTCAATCTCGGGGTGCTGTATCAGCTCAGGGTAGCCGCCGCGAAAGATGCGGCGGAACAGCGTAGCTCGGTCACAGACGGGGGCGCTCTCTGCTCGCGCCGTGCAGGGGTGGAAGGGGGGGATGAATTCCCCATTCCCCGCGATTTCGCCTTGGGAGAGGGAAAACAACTCCGCGATGCCGAGTCTGCCTGCAAGGCTTTCCGAAACGCCCTTCATCAGGCGAAACCGCTGAGACCCCGTGAGCCAATACATGCCCGGGCGGCGTTCCTCATCCACCTTTTGCTTGATGGCGCGGAAGAGGGCCGGGGCGTATTGAATCTCATCAATACAGAGCGGGCAACCCATGCGCTCCAAAAAAGCCAGCGGGCGCTCCTGAGCCTCTGCCGCCAGCTCTATGTTATCCAGCGTCACGTAGCGCGTTCCTTCCGGGAGCAGGTGCTTCAGCAGGGTGGATTTGCCCACCTGTCGCGCCCCCGTGAGCAACACGCAGGGAAAGAAAGCAGCCAACCGCGACAGGCTGCGGCTCATCGTACGAGAGAGGTATGGGAGCGGGGTGTTCATGGCGAGGGGGCAAACGTTTTATCAGGGGCAATATAGCGGCGCGTGAGCCGTCTTGTCAAGGCAAATCTGCAAAAATGCACTATCATTCCCGAAAAACAGGACCAACACTCCCGATTTTCGGGTTTTGTTCGCAAGATGTTGATAACACGCATCTTGCAAGCCTGTTGAGTCAGCATCGAATGAGTGCAGCAGCATCTTCGTTGCCGAAAAAGAGGCGCATTCAACCTAACGTGCGCATTATGAATTATTTACGCCGATTTACTCTGCTACAGCATTCACAATGCTGTAGAATCCTCGCGGATGCGCGTGTGCCTGCGCTTCAGCACGTGAGAAGACGAGTGCGCGCTAATCCGCTCAAATACAAGAAATTACATCATTATAAAATGAAAAAGACACTATTCCTCAGCGCGATACTCGGTGCTGCCCTGTGCAGCAGCGCGTTCGCCGAGACGGTGACCATCAGCGGAGGCAAAGACAACCTCAACCTGAATGATGCCGCCTATGCAGGTAAGGATCTCATCCTGAACCTGACGAGCGGTTATTTCTACGGTAACGGCGTAAACTCCGTTTTCAGCCAGAACATCCAAGTCGGTGACGGCTCTGAGAATCAGGGCGGTATCATCGGCAACAACGGCTGGGGCAATCTGGTGACCTTCTCCGGCACGATTACCGGTAACGGTGAAATCAAGAAGACCGGCAACGGCACGAATCTGAAGCATGCCTTTACCGGCGATGTGACCGGCTACACGGGCAACATCACGCTGGGTGCCAGCGCAAACTTCTACCTGTGCTTCGGCGCGGTGAACGATGGTACCGCAGCGACGTCTCAGAACTCTACCGCAACCGCCGGTGTTTCCGGCACGGGTGACATCACCTTCACCTCCGATAAAAATGACCTTGTTTACAAGTATGCGGCTTCTGCCGGTACGGTGTACATCACGAACGCCATCAAGAAGAACGGCGGCACGGCGAAAGTACAGCTTCTCGGTGGCGGTTCCTACAGCTTTGAGAAGGATGTTACCATCGACACGCTGACGCTGGGCGACAATTCCACCATTCTTCTTGCCGATTCTTCCAAGCGGTCTTCTCTCGGTTCCATTCAGGGCACGGGTACGCTGAAGTACACGGGTAGCACGCAGTGGGCTTTCGGGCGCAACAATATGGCTGCCACCGTGACGCTGGAAGGTGTGATGGCCGAGGATGGCGTGACCTCCAACGTGAAGTACAACGCCAATTACGGTGCGAATGCAGGCATCATTAAGAATGTCAACATTGAGAATCTCGATGCCGGCACCAACAACGGCTCCATCACGATGGATGGTGCCTACGGCAGCGTGAAGCTCGGCGGTACGCAGCGCAATATCACGCTGACGGGTGAAGGCCTTCATCTGACCGCTGCGGGCTCTCCCCAGACAGGTAAGAACAGCTACACCTTCAACGTTTTGGCGGGTGACGGCAAGTTTGTGAAGGCCTTTGAGGCTGACCAAAACATCACCATTGTTGATGCCACGGCCTGGACCGGCACCTATTCCAACACCGCTGATAACAGCACGGTGATTTTCTCCGGCAACACCAACGCTTCCATGGAGGGCGGCACGGTGCAGCTCGGCGGCACCGCATACGCCGGTGACCATATCTCCGATGCGGTTGTTTCCGTGACCAGCGCAGAGGCTGTTACTATTTCCAACAAGCTGACGAACGTGACGCTGAATGCCACGGGCAAGGCTGTGACGCTCAGCGGCGAAGTGAACGGCGGCACGCTGACCGGTGTCACGATGGGTAATCAGACAATCAAGGGTAATGTCATCCTTGATGCTGCCACGCTCAACAACCAGCTGACTCTTGATAACGGTGCAAGCCTGACCCTGCAAAACGGTGTAACGGACAACGGCACGTCAACGTTTGCTTTCATTGTCGGTGGCACCGGCAAGACCGGCACGCTTACTTTTGCAGCAGGTTCTTACGACTTGACCAATCATGGTACCGGTATTGCCGTCTACACGGGCTCCACTATGACGGTACAAAGCGGTGCCGCTGTTGATGTGAAGTCTGTTTATTTCTCCAGCACTCTTGAGAACAATGGTGATGTGACGGTGAATAACGGCGGTACGCTGAACCTCACAGGTGGCACTTCGAACATCGGCGTCCTGACCGCCAACGGTGCGGTGACGGTGGCGGGCAATCTCTCCACCAACGCCCAGTTGGCTGTCGGTGGCACCTACACCCAGACAGGGAACAAGGCCACGGTGAAGACCTACCTCGACCTTGCCGACAACGCTACGGTGACCCTCGGCAACGGCAGCATGGAAGTGCAGGGCACAGCCGGGAATCAGGGTATCTGGTTCCACTCCGGCTCTCACATCGACCTCACCGGTACGGGCAAGCTGACGGCTGACGGTATGGTGATCAGCAAGGGTACGGGTGAGTCCTCCATCAAATCCACGGACAGCGTGGCACAGATCGGCTCGAACAGCGATGGCTATAATACGGCGCTTACCTTCAAGAACACCAATGTGGAGGTGACGGGCAATGTGCTGCGTCCCTACACCTTTGAAGGTGGTTCCGTGACGGTGAACTCCAACACCACAACAACCATCAAGTCCGCCCTGTCCGACACGACGGCCCTCACGGTGAACAGCGGCTCCGCCGCCACCTTCTCCGGTGATGCCTCCGTGGCATCTTTGGCCGGTGCTGGTTCCCTGAACCTCAACCACGCGCTGACGGTGACGGGCACGACCGCCACCATCGGCAGCCTGACGCTGGGCGCTGATGCGACCATCACGGTGAACGACCACAAGGGTACGCTCAATATCACCAGCCTGACGGTGAATGCTCCGACCTCGGCAGAGGAAGACGGCGCTGTCATCAACGCCAACCTCGTGGTGAACGGCGGCACCATCACCTTCGCTGACAACGCCACGCTGACCATGGGCTGCTCTGTCACCATCGGTTCGACCGAGGCCGTGACCGTGGTGCTCACGCAGGACATGGTGGACGCTGTTGCCACCAACGGCTACTACGACCTCTTCACCTCGGTGGAGACGGCCACGCTGGGCAACATCGTGTTCGTTGCTGCGGACGGTGTCACGCTGAACGACGGCACTGCCTACTCCCTGCAGTGGGACGGCAACAGAATCTACGTAGCCCCCGAGCCCGCTACGGCTACGCTGAGCCTGCTGGCCCTCGCCGCGCTCTGCGCCCGTCGCAAGCGCCACTAATGTGGTGAGCTACGGCTCTTATCTTCGGTACCCGCTCTCTATAGGGCGGGTACCTTTTTTTGTATCAACCGCCCGACAAATGGGGATTTGCAGGGATGTACAAATCAGGAAGTTCGGCGGCTTGCGCCGCGCATTCTTTTCCATGCGCCGTTTCCTCAAACCGTCACTACGTGGCGCGCGGAGAGGAAAGCGTCCAGCTCCTCCAAGGCGCGCTGCTGGGTGGGGCAGGAGCGGCGGCGGGAGCCGAGGGCAAGGGAACAGGGCTTGCGGCCCGAGAAGTGATAGGTGTTGAGCCCGAGGCGCTGCAGGCCGTCGAGACGCTGCTGAAGCTCGGTGTAGAAGAAGAGCGGCAGCGGCTCGCACTCGGCCAGCTCGCGCAGGTCGATATCCACGGGCGGAGTCTGACAGCGCAGGTGGTCGGCAATCAGCGGCAGGCCCACTTGGTGCAGCACCTCGCGCAGGCGCGCAAAGAGATACTCCAGCGGCACCGCCGGCAGCGGGCACTCCTTTTCAAGGTAGAGCATCACGGCGCGGGCAATCTCCGCGCGGAAGGGGAGCTTCTTCACCCCTGCCTCATCGGCGGCCTCCTGCAACACGCGCTCCACCCAGTCACATCCGTAATCAGAGATGACGCAATGCCCCGTTTGCAGCAAAGGGCGGTTGTTGCGGATAGCGACCATGGCGAAAAAAAGGGAGGGCGAGAGAAAGGAGGAGGGGGAAAAAATCAAAGATTGAGCTTGCGCTGCAGGGGATCCTGCGCGGCCTTCACTTCCATGCGGCGCACCAGCTCGATAAACTCCTCCACCGTGCGGAACTGGCGGTAGACGGATACATAGCGGATGTAGGCCACGGGGTCGATACCCTGGAGCTTCTCGATAACCTGCATACCGAGGACATAGGAGGGCACCTCGCGCTGGTGGTCGCGGTGCAGATCGGCGATGATTTCATCCACCGCCACGTCGAGGCGATCCATGCTCACGGGGCGCTTCTCACAGGCCTTAATCATGCCGCTGAGGATTTTCTCGCGGTTGAGCGCCTCGTGCATGTTGTCGCGCTTGAGCACACGCAGCTCCGTGCGCTCAATCTGCTCATAGGTCGTGTAGCGATAGCCGCAGCGCAGACACTCGCGACGGCGGCGGATACACGTCCCCTCCTTGGACATGCGCGAGTCGATGACCTTGTCATCCATGAAACCGCATTGAATGCATCTCATGCGCGCAGCATAGCACAGCATATGGGGCAGAAAAAGCAAATTGCGTACCACATCTTGTTTCTCCAGGCATTCCGCCCACGCGGAACATTTTACTTTTCCTGATTGTTTGCCCGCGGCCCTTTTCTCCCCCTCCTTTTCCGCTTGCCCGCGCGGGCGCGCTGTGCTAGGATGCAGAGCATGAGCCGCCTGATTCTGATAGCCGAGGATGACGCCGCCATCCGCCGCGTGTTGCAGGACACGCTGGAGGGGGCAGGCTACGCGGTGTTGGCGGCGGCGGACGGCCGCGCAGCGCTGGAGCAGCTGCTGACACACCCCGTCGACCTCGCCCTGCTGGACGTCAATATGCCCGAAATCAACGGCTTCAAGCTGCTCAAAATGATGCAACGCGAATGCCCCGGCACGCCGAGCATCATCCTCACCGCGCACGGAGAGGAGCAGGAACGCGTGAAGGGCCTGGAGCTGGGCGCAGATGACTACGTCGTCAAACCCTTCAGCATTGCGGAGCTGCTGGCGCGCATCGCCGCCGTGTTGCGCCGCTACCCCGCCCGTGCCATGGCGCCGGGCAGCAGCTTCCCCTTCCCCGGCGGCGTGCTCAACGGCGACACCCGCACCGCCACCGCGGCGGACGGCACGCCGCTCCCCCTCACGGAGCGCGAGTTCGAGCTCTTCCGCTACTTTCTCTCCCACCCCGACCGCGTGCTGTCGCAGGAGGAGCTGCTGCTGCGCGTCTGGGGCAGCAACACCCCCGCCGCGCGCACCCGCACCGTCGCCGTCACCCTCACCCGCCTGCGCGACAAGCTGCCCGAGGCGGCCGCCGCCTGTTTCGAGAACGTGCGAGGCCGCGGCTACCGCTGGAACACGCCGCATTAACGCCCCCACCCCCATGAACAAAAAATTCCTTCTCATGCTCCTGCTCTTCACGCTGCTGACACTCGGCGGCGCGGCGTGGCAGGCGCGCGAGGCCGCCACGCTGGAGCACCGCCTGACACAGATTGACCGGCAGGCACAACTCACACGCCTTGTCGAGCTGTCCCTGCCGCGCGTGCTGGCAGAGCTGGACTACCAGCTCACGCAGGAGCGCTCCAAACTGGGCGATGCCCCCATCCTCGGCGCGAGCTACGAGATGCCCGAGGGCGGCAAGGCGGACTGGAACTGCGGCTTCTTCTTCCTCAGCCCCGCGGGGCTCATGGTGCCCGAGGGCGAGGAGTCCTTTGCGCAGCTGCTCAACAGCGCCACCCCCGTCATCGACACCATCCGCCGCAAGGCCTTCAACCCCGCCGCCCCCGTCTACGATGTCAGCAAACCCACCGCCTACGACCCGCGCACCCAGCTGCCCGTCTTCGGCGTGTTCGATGCCATCGACCCCGATTTCGAGCACCCCATGGAGCTGAAGGGCACGCCCGGCCCCTTCTTCGCCTGGCACTACAAAGACAACCTCGTCTACATGCGCTGCGTGCCCACCACCTACGGCTCCGCGGCAGAGGGGTTTATCATTGACGCCGCCAAGCTCGCCGCCCACCTGCTGCCGCTGGCTGAGCCGGGGCTGAAGGCCCCTGCCGTGGACTTCGCCCGCGAGGGCGAGCGCGCCAACCTCTCCCCCCTGCCCCTCGTGCTGCGCTCGGGCAACGAGGTAGAGCTGCCCGACACCGCCGCCCGCCGCCAGGCCGTCAGCGGCATGGTGCATGCCTCTTGGCTGGTTGCGGGCGGCACCATCGTCATCCTCTTCGCCCTGCTGGCCTTCTACGCCCGTTTGGAGCGTCGCCGCAGCGATTTCGTCTCCGCCGTCACGCACGAGCTGCGCACGCCGCTCACCAGCTTCCGGCTCATGGCCGAGATGCTGCACCACAAGCTCGTCCCCGCCGAGAAGGTGGAGGAATACCACGCCACGCTCTACAATGAAAGCCTGCGCCTGAGCCACCTTGTCGAGAACGTGCTGGCCTTTGCCCGCCTCACGCGCGGCAAGGTGCGCGGCCGCACGGACAGCGGCCCCTGCCGCGAGCTGCTGGCCGGGCTGTTCACCAAGGTGGGCGACCGCCTGCGCGCCGCGGGCTTCCGCGTCACCGTCACGCAGGACAAGCACACCGACCTCATCGCCCTCAAGACCGACCTCATCTCGCTGGAGCAAATCCTGACCAACCTCGCGGACAACGCCGCCAAGTACGCCCGCACGGCGGAGAAACCCGCCATCACCCTCAGCGTGCTCCGCAAGCACGACAGCCTCGCCATCCGCTTTTCGGACAACGGCCCGGGGCTTGCACCGGACGTCAGCCGCGCCTCGCTCTTCCGCCCCTTCTCGCGCTCCGCCGCGTCGGACAAAGCGCGCCACCCCGGCGTGGGACTCGGCCTCGCGCTCTCCCGCGACCTCGCCCGCTCCATCGGCGGCGAGCTGGCGTTGGAAAAATCCGACGAGCACGGCACCGTCTTCCTCCTCACGCTGCCGCTGTAAGGGAATTACAAATTACAAGTTACAAATTACAATTTCTGAAATTCGGCTCGCTCCGCTCGCGAACGATGGGAACGTCGCGCGAGCAGCAGTAGGACTTACTGATTTGTACATTCAGATTTGCGTGAAACGCAAATCTGTGTTATCATCCGCGCATGCCGAAAATCGCCCTCATCCAGCAACCCGCCGTTGCCGACCCTGCCGAGAACAAGCGCCTGCAGATGCAGTCCATCCGCGAAGCCGCCGCGGGCGGCGCGAACATCGTCTGCACGCAGGAGATGTGCACCACGCTCTACTTCTGCCGCACGCAGGACTGCGAGCTCTTCAACACCGCCGACCCCATCCCGGGCGCATGGACGGATGAGCTCTGCGAGCTCGCCCGCGAGCTGGGCATCGTCATCGTCGCCGCGGGCTTTGAGAAGCGCGCCACGGGGCTGTACCACAACACCGCATGGGTCATTGATGCGGACGGAACCTTCCTCGGCGTGTACCGCAAGATGCACATCCCGCAAGACCCCGGCTTCGAGGAAAAATTCTACTTCACCCCCGGCGACCTCGGCTACAAGTGCTTCGAGACGCGCTTCGGCAAAATCGGCGTGCTCATCTGCTGGGACCAGTGGTACCCGGAGGCCGCCCGCCTCACCGCCATGGAGGGCGCGGAAATTCTGTTCTATCCCACCGCCATCGGCTGGATTCCCGGCGAGGAACCGCTCTACACCGCCCAGCACTGCGCGTGGGAAACCGTCCAGCGCGGCCACGCCGTCGCCAACGGCTGCTACGTCTGCGCCGTCAACCGCTGCGGCAAGGAGGGCGAAACCACCTTCTGGGGTCAGTCTTTCGTCGCCGACTACTGCGGCCAAATCGTCGCCAAAGCCCCCGTTGAAAGTAAGTCCATCCTCTACGCCGACCTCGACCTCCACGCCCTCGAAGACCACCGCCGCATCTGGCCCTTCTTCCGCGACCGCCGCATTGACTCCTACAGCGGAATCACGAAGCGATGGGGAAAGTAAGATTTACTAGGTACTATGTACTAGGTACTATTTGAAAATTCGGTGCGCTCCGCGCACAGGTTTTTCAAACGCAAAGCGTCTTCCTTCTCATCCCTGCGCGGCGCAGCCGCGCCGAACTTCCTAAATAGTACATAGTACCTAGTACATAGTAAATCCTTCATGGCTCCCCAATTCACTTATCCTGATTTGCCGATTTCTCGCCACAGGCGAGAAATCGCGGACGCGCTTCGCCACAATCAGGTGGTCGTGGTCGTGGGTGAGACGGGCAGCGGCAAGACGACGCAGTTGCCGAAAATCGCGTTGGAGGTCGCGGGGGAGCGGCGGGGCAAACTGGGGTGTACCCAGCCGCGCCGACTCGCCGCCGTGGCGGTCGCCAAGCGCATTGCGGAGGAAGTCGGCTGCGAGCCCGGCGGCTATGTGGGCTACCAAGTCCGCTTCGATGACCGCACGGGGCCCGACACCAAGCTCAAGCTCATGACGGACGGTATTCTGCTCGCCGAGACGCAGAACGACCGCGACCTGCGGCAGTACCACACCATCATCCTCGATGAAGCCCATGAGCGTAGCCTCAACATCGACTTCCTGCTCGGCTACATGAAGCTGCTGCTCGCGCGCCGCCGCGACCTCAAGCTCATCATCTCCTCCGCCACCATGGATGCGGGCTCCTTCTCGGACTTCTTCGTCGGCGCGCCCGTCATCAACGTCGAGGGGCGCACCTACCACGTGGACATGCACTACATGCCTCCGCGCAACGATGATGAGGACCTGCCCGCGCACGTCTCCCGCGCCGTGCAGTGGCTCTCGGAGTACGATGCGCGCGGCGATGTCCTCGTCTTCCTGCCGGGCGAGCGCGAAATCCGCGACTGCGCGGACGAGCTCTCCGCCCTCGACCTCCCGAAAACCGACATCCTGCCCCTCTTCGCGCGGCTCGGGCTGGGCGAGCAGCAGCGCATCTTCCACCCGCAGAAAGGGCGGCGGCGCATCGTGCTCGCCACCAACGTGGCGGAAACCTCCCTCACCATCCCCGGCATCATCTACGTCATCGACAGCGGGCTCGCGCGTCTCTCGCGCTACCTGCCGGGGCGGCAAATCCAGCGGCTGCAAATCGAGCCCATCTCGCAGGCCAGCGCCCGCCAGCGCGCGGGGCGTTGCGGCCGTGTGACGGAGGGTGTCTGCATCCGCCTGTACTCCGAAGCGGACTTCGAGAGCCGCGATGCCTACACCGACCCCGAAATCAAGCGCAGCGCGCTCGCGGGCGTCATCCTGCGTATGGCGGATTTGCGTCTGCCCCCGCCCGCGGAGTTCCCCCTGCCGGACCCGCCCAGCCCCCGCCTCATCAACGAGGGCTACAAGACCCTGCGCGAAATCGGTGCCATCGACAAGCATAAACGCCTCACGGACATCGGCCGCCAACTCGCCCGCCTGCCGCTGGACCCGCGCTTCGGCCGCATGCTGCTCGCGGCGGAGAAAGAGCGCGCCCTGCCCGAGCTGCTCGTCATCGTGGCGGGGCTGAGCATCATGGACCCGCGCGAACGCCCGAGCGACGCCGCCGCACAGGCGGACCAAGCGCACGCCCAATGGAAGAACGAGGAGAGCGACTTCCTCTCCCTACTCTCCCTGTGGCGCGCCACGCTGGAGTTCCGCGACCGCCGCAACCTGCGCCGCAACCAGCTCCGCAAGTGGTGCAGCAAAAATTATATCTCTTTCCTCCGCATCATCGAGTGGCACAACCTCGTCCAAGACCTCGACAACGCCCTGCGCGACACCATGCGCTGGAAGATAGAGGAGCTGCCCCCCGAGGCGGAGCAGGCCACGCCCGAGCGCATCCACCGCGCCCTGCTGGCGGGTGCCCCTCTGCAAATCGGTTTTTGGCGGTCAGAAGAAAAAGTGTACCGCGGCGCGGGCGGGCGCGATTTTGCGATTTTCCCCGGCAGCGGGCTCTTCCGCCGCCGCAAACGCCCGGACTGGCTCATGGGCGCGGAGCTGGTGGAAACCTCCCGCCTCTACATGCGCCGCGCCGCCGTGCTGGACCCCGCTTGGGTGGAGCAAATCGCCCCGCAGCTCTGCGCGCACCATGCGTACGATGCCGCGTGGGATAAAGCCGCGGGCGTGGTCTACGCCAAGGAGCGCGTCACCTGCGGCGGGCTCACGCTCGTGGACGGTCGCCGCGTGAGCTACGCCCGCTACAACCCCGAGGGCGCGCGCGACATCATGATACGCGACGGCATCATGGCTATGCAGCTGCGCGACACCCCGCCCTTCTTGGCGCACCTCGCCGACATGCGGGAGCAAGTCCGCACCGCCGAGAACAAGTTGCGCCGCCGCGACCTCATCTGGTGCGAGCCCGCCGTCTACCGCTTCTTCGACGAGCGCATCCCCCGCGACATCAATTCCGAAAAACTGTTGCGCTTGTGGCGCGACAAGGCGGAGAAAGCCGACCCGCACCTGCTGGAGATACCTTACGAGGACTGCATCTACCCCGGGGAGGACGACACCCCCGCCGACCTCTACCCGGATGAAATCACCGTCGCGGGGCAGGAGTACCCCGTGTACTACAACCACGCTCCCAACGAAGCGGATGACGGCGCGACCCTCGGTGTCCACATCGACCAGCTGGCGGACTTCCCCGACTGGCTCCCGCAATGGGGTGTGCCCGCGTGGCTCACCACGCGCGTGGAGATGCTGCTCCGCACGCTCCCGAAGGACTTGCGCGCCTTCCTCATGCCCATCTCCGAGACCGCGGCGGATTTCTTTGAGCTGTGGTACGACCGCGAGCCCGACCGCCCGCTGGACCGCGCCTTGGCGGAGTTCGTCCGCGAGCGCACACAAAAATTCTGCAACGCGGATCAGTTTGAGTGGAGCAAGCTGCCGCCCGAGTATATCACCAAAATCTGGGTCTGCGATGACGCGGGGGACGAGCTGGCCCTCGGCACGGATGCCGCCGCCCTGCGCGAGAAGCTGGCGGGCTACCAACAAAAGCGTTTCCAAAAGAAGGCGAAAAAAGTTTTCTCTTCCACCCCCATGACCCGCTGGGACTGCGGCGACCTGCCGGAGGAAGTGGACGTGGGCAACGGCACGGGCTACCCCGCCCTTGCGGAGGACGGCGACCGCGCGGTGAAAATCCGCGTCTGCCCCACGCGAGAGGAAGCACTCTTCACCCACCGCTGCGGCATCCGCCGTCTCTTCCTCCTGCGCCACGGGGATTTTATCAACGGCATCCGCAAGCGTCTCCCCATCACGAGCATGGAAGCGAAGCTCGCGATGACGACCATCGGTGCAGCCCCCAAAAACAACGTCCGCGACACGCTGGATGCGGCCATTCTCCTGGCCCTCGGTCCCACCCTGCCCCGCACCGCCGCGGACTTCGACACCGCCTGTCTCCGCATCCGCGAGCGCGTCTACGACACCCTCTCCGGGCCCCTCCAAAAGCTCTGGGAACAACTATCCGTCACCGACGCCGCCGTCCGCACCTACTGCGTCACCGCCTCCACCGACCGCTACGCCGCCGCCATTGCCGACGACCTCCTCGCCGACTGGCACTACCTGACGCGCGAAAATTTTCTGTCTACCCACACCGCCGTATCCGCGGACGGCATAACGGACCTCTCCCGCTTCCTCCGCGGTCTCCAAGACCGCCTCTCCCGTCTCCGCCAACAACCCGCCGCCCGCGAACTCGAACGCATCACCACCCTCCACGCCGCTATCGCCCCCGACTTCTATCCCCCCTTGTCACGCCATAGCCTTGGCGGCGGCGGAAGCACGACACTCCATAGCCCCAGCGAAGGCGGATACCTTCGCCACCTCACGAATTCCGCTTGGCTTTCCTACGGACTTCTCCTCTCCGAGTATCGTCTCTCCATCTTTGCTCCGGCATTAGCCCAAAAAGGGCGCGCCTCCGTCAAGAAACTTCAGGCAGCAGAGGAAACGCTCAAGTGAATGTACAATGCCAATTATAAAAAGGCATCGCGCATGAATGAATGAAATAGCTAGTGGGAGTTTTATCGTTTTCGTTATACGCAATACGCATAATTTGTATTGAAAGAAATCGAATCCGCATCCATCATAAAAAAGTCAATATACTTTTTTAGAATTATGAGTTTCACGACCTCAAAAATACAATCTGTTTGGGAAAAAGGAAGGGAAGTATCCGGTTGCGATAAGGATGTATGGAGAAAAGATTTTTGCGATGCATGGATATGCCGTACAGAATACGGGAACAGAAGTTCCGAGTACGGGTGGGAAATCGACCACGTTTACCCTATAGATAAATTGCAAGAGAAGAACATTCCGCAAAGCAAATGGAACGAAATGGCCAATTTAAGACCAATGCATTGGGAAAACAACAATTCAAAAGATAACGATTACCCCAGATATACAGCCGTCAAAACAAGCGAGGGGAACAAAAATATAAATGAAACGTCTACACGAACAATTCCCGAATCTCTTCAAACTAAATTAAAGGCTTTGTACAACATATAAACCAATTTTTAGCTCAAGGAAGCACCAAACTATATGTTTGGTGCTTCCTTGTATTTGACAATTCGTCCAAATAAAAATCTTGAGAAATCAGTTACCTCAATCTTTTTTATTTGAGAGGACTTCTTTAAAACAACTCTCCTTGTTTTGTAATAAGACTCTTTACCTTACGTTCAGTTACGATATCCCCTTCGCCTATATTTCCGATAAGCAAGGGTGAATCAGGGTCATGTAATTCCTTATTCTTTTGAACCGTCGTCAGACTGTGATTCGCATAGCAATAAGCGCAGCCATGACGGCAGGTGTTATATGCTCCGATGTCAATACTCGAAACGCACCCACAAACAGCTCGCTGCATTTTATCTTTCTGAACATTCAATTTTGCTCCTAGAAACTCTGAAATCAGTTCTGCATCAATGCAATGCGAATGTTCGATTCCATATGAAGCGAGGTCGATAAGTTCCGCACAGGTGAACAATCGTATCGAACGCGCTTTTGCGACCTTAGCAAAAGACTCGGCAAGAGCATATATTAGCTGAGCCTCCGGCTCTGCGATATCGAGGCCTTGAATATTTTTGCCAATGCGAGGGTATAAGTCAACAAAGCTCATGACACATCGGTCTGTATATCCATGAAGCTGCTCTGCGATATAAGAAAAACACTCGTGATGCCACGAAAGACCAAATCGTTCGTTCAGAAAAATCGGGTCATATCTCCATATCACCCTTTCCCTACCGATAAGTTTTGATAATGTTCGGAATGTATCTATACGGTCATCAAGAGATGGAACATTCTTTTCAATTTCCCATCCATATCCATTCAGAGTAAACTGAAAGTAATACGTATACTCGCGCAACTGTTCCAAGCAGGATAATAAGGGCTCTGGATTTTTGCTCCAGAAGACAATAGCATCAGCGACATCAGGAGAAATATCAATTCTACTCACCTGATGCGCATTCATCGGATTTCTAACGCACAGATATCCCTCCTCAATTCTTTTCAAGAACCATTCTGAAAAGAAAGCTGGAATGTCAGTTCTACGACTAGCGCTAATAATCATATTCTATAGAGGGAAAAACAACTTCTACAATACATGTGAGGGTCAAATCGAGACTTAACGGCATCAGAAATATTAAAGCAGACAGGTATAGGAGAAGTCCAAAAAGCATGAGGGTAATGCTTCAAGACCTTCCCATAAGGAGTATAACCATTTGCAGACTTCTTATCAAAACAAAAGTCCTCTCGTTGGAAAGTTCGATTCACCCCATCACATGAAAATATCGCATCCCATTGTGGTCTTCCCATATAATCGCTGTTCAAATCGTTAACTATGACAGCGGAGCCTTCAGGCATATAATGAACAACAGACTTATATATAGCATTTATAATCTCCTCAGGGACACGCCTTGTTACTTTATCGAATACTGCAGATAAGAAATACTGTAGTATTAGCAAGTCACATGATTTAAGCTGCTCCTGTAAGCTCTCACTCAAAGAGCAAATATCTGCGTGATACACACATGCATTCAGTGATGAATCATTAATTACTCTATGATATGGTTCCCAGTATTCGTTTAAATCAATGCCAATATATTCAAACCCAATGTTCTTCTCACTATTCATTTTCTCTAATGCCAACAAATCCGGGGCAGCGCCACAACCAATAGAAACAACTTTGATTTGTGTTGGAGCATGTCCGCAATATAATTTTTCTAATGCATAATAAATTTCACTAGCATATGCATATATGAACTGTGGCACATACAGATCTATCATCTTATTACACCAATATTTTTGCTGGTGGGCGTCACCAAAATGCACATGTTTTAAGCAACTCAAGCACGATTCCAAACTTACGCCTGCGCAAGACCGACCAGGTGCCATAGCAACATCAGCCTCGCTAAATCTCTCCAATGCTAAACCAGACAAATCATCAACTAATGACATGTTTGCCACCATACCAATTTGGACAACAAACATCAAACATTATTATTTTGTAATACAATAACAAACACAATCAATCACAGACTCATAAACTTCCTCAACTGCTGCTGCGTATTCAATCCATTCTTTGTTTTCTCAGCCATCAGGAAAATGTTACCACTCTTCTTCGCCCAGAGTTCACCGATGAGGCGTTTCTCGGCACTATCCTGATTGCCGGCAAGGTGGGAACCCTTGTATTCCACAACAAAGATACGGCCATCCGTGAGCTGTGCAATGAAATCGGGATAGAAGCGGGCATGCGCGAGCGGTAGCCAGAATGAATGCGGGTGCTTGGCGACATTGCGAATCCAGTATTTCACCTCCGGCATGGCATCCAGATATTGAGCGCAGCGGAACTCCTCGCCCTCGTTACCATCGAAAGCCGGTACTTTGTTCGGCCCCGTGTAATGCTTTGAGAACTGGTAAGAGCCTTTGAAAAAACTCTCGCCATCGTACATGGACTCAAAGAATTTCAATTCTGCACCAGCAAACACCTGCACATCCTCCATGTCATTGAACAGCATTTGGTGGCATTGAGCCTTGGCTTTATTTCGCCCCTCCTTGATATGGGCGAGTAGCCTGTCCATAATGCGGAAGCGGTTCAAATACAAGCCTTCCATCGGCAAGGAGCGCGATACAGTCAGATAATGCACTGCGTCAGAAACCCAACGCAGCAACACAGAGTGTGAGACATCATCTTGCTTCACCTTGCGGACAAGCCACTTCGTCAGCATCTCCGGCGTGAACGGCTCGCTCTCATAACCGGGCAAATAATCAGGCTGAGCGGCAATCGTATACTTCACCGTCTGCCCTTCCACATCAACGCGGAAAGCATTACCTTCTGTGACGATATTGAACTCTTCTTCCGAAAGCTGGCAAGACACCCATTCGGCAAAATCCCACTCACAGCGTTCAAAAAGGGCATCAGTTTCAGCAGGGAACAGCTCACCCTGAACATTCACCATGAGTCGGGGGACGGAGAACTCCTGTCCGACGGCAGCAGGAGACTGCACAGGCTCCGGGTGAACTGCGGTGTATGCCTTGCGGTACACTTGGAATCCCTGCTTGATTTTAGCCTTGGCCTGCTCCGATGTATGCACGGAACACAGCTTCTCCACATCAGCTTCCGTTGTTTCTTTGGTGAACGTATACGAAGTTGCGCCGTTTTCTTCCTCTGTCACGATGATGGAAGCAGGTATATCCGCATCAGCCAACACCAAATCCCCCTCGCCATCCTCCTGTTCAATCGTCACCGTTGTGACAGAACGGAACAAGGGCAAATCCTCCACAGGCTTTTGCTCCACGACAGCATCTTCTGCCGTCGAATCCTCAAAGCCGCCCTGTTTCAGACGAGCCACCAGTTCTTCTGCGGCTTCGCCGAAATGCTTAGATTTCACAAATGCGTAGGAACGATTCAGCGCATCTTCCTTGCGCGCCTGTGCATAGGGCATACGCAGCACGCGACCCAAGAGCTGTTCAATAGCTGTCGCGCTCTTCAAGTTGGCAACAGAACAAAGCACATAGGCAAATGAGCAATCCCAGCCCTCCTTCAAAGCCTGTACTGTGATGACATAGCGAATGGGACACGAGCGGTCAAACATATCAACATCATCCAGCTCATGCTGTTCGCCCGTTGCCACGGCAATCTGATTCTCGGGAATCCCCAGCTCATCCGTCAGATAGCTTTTCAGGACATCACACGTCACGGCATCCTCCGCGCCGCGCGCCTGAGCTTGGAAAAGCACAATCGGGCGAATGTAATCCCGCTCGTGTGCGGCCATTTGCTCCAGTTCAGCCTGTTTAGCGACAGACTGCACCACGCACTGCGACCAATCCTCATGCTCGACCAGCATGACGGGCAGCTTAATCATGGCCTCCTGTTTGAGCTCATAGGCAAACACATTGTACAACGTGTTATTTCTCAAACGCGGCGTAGCGGTAAGCTCAATGATAGCGGAGGGATACAATCTTGCCTGCATCACCTCGGACAAGTTGGTAACGGCATTATGAGCCTCGTCCATCACCATGAGAGGACGATGCGCCATCAGGAGGTTAGCGAAAGAAAACTTCACATTCCCCTTCTCATCCCTTTCCATTTGGGGAGTCACCTGAATATGGGTGAAGTGACTCTCCAAGTTTTCATTGTGCTTGTACACATTGTATTTCCCAGTGTCCGACTGTTTGAACGATTGTACAGTAGACACGACAATGCACAAATGCTCGCGAATATCCTGCGGGGTAATTTGGAATTTTTCGTCAATATCATACACGCGCACTCTTCCCCCGAACTGTTCATCCAAGGCCTTTCTGTAGGGGTGGCGAGGATTCTGCAACGCATGCGCCGTCTGCTTGCGAATCGTGTCCGATGGGGTAAACCACAAAACAATGGGATATTCCTCATCCATCCATGTTTCCGCAGCCACACGAATAGCGTGCGCGGCCAAGATTGTTTTACCGCCACCGGTCGGCACTTTCACACAAACACGCGGCACATCCGCAATACTTGCCCATGTATCATAGTGGCGAAACTTACCGAGTCGAGCTTTCAAATCAGGCTCTGCGGTAATTTCGTCGTATGCGGTCTCATGATCTTTTAGACGCGCCAAAGTAAAGAAACGCTTCAACGTTTCCAAAACTTCTTGCTGGTAAGTTTTCAGTTGCATGGCAGAAAAGGATTAAGACCGCACATCATACGGCGTTTGTTTGAAAACGATGCGATATTCTTGCAGCGTTGCGGGGCTCAATCGGCAACTTTCCCCGTAAACCACGATTTTATCATACTCGGCTTCACCGATATCCTCCAAAATAATCGAGAGCGTTTTACGAGTCAGTACATTACCGCCGGACACACTTCTATCTTTCAGCACACCATTGTACAAGAGGCTGAACGCTGTGCGCTGATGCACACCCAAACACGTTGAAAGAGGTGCGCCAAGCTGTCGGGGCTGGTATGTTTCCGTAAACCAAATATGGGAAGCCAAGGCTTCAAATGAAATATCGGGATTAATCTCCCCATACTCATCAAACACAGTTTCACCCAAGCGGTAGAAACGGAAGCCTCCGCCACCCTGCCAACCGACACTCTTAGAAATACCGCCTTGCTCACCCTCAATGACCTTTTCCAAGCGGGGAACACAATGCGTCACCGCATGGTCGCCCATCTCAATACCGATGTATTGACGCCCCATTTTGTGCGCCACCGCTGCGGTAGTACCTGAACCAAGGAAGGAGTCCATTACCAAATCGCCAGAGTTTGTTGACAATTCAATAATTCGTTTAATAAGACGCTCAGGTTTGGGAGTTTCAAAAACATTATCCACCCCAAACAAGGCAACAATTTCTTTCTTCGACTCCTGATAATGTCCAACTTCTTTATTCGTCCACCATGTCCACGGCACCAAACCTTCACGTTCAGACAAATACGTTTTGCGCCGGGGCATAGCAGAGCCATCACGCCCGAACCAAAAACGGCCCTCAGCTTTTTGAGCCAAATAAACAGATTCAATATTCTTCCAGCATTTACCAGTTGGAGGAGTATATACTGCACCAGATGGGGTCACGATTTCATACATCTGATTCGGACGATATCCCTGCGCTGTATAATCGGTTGAAGTCCATGGCCCGTGCGGGTCATTGTCTGGATTCTTAAAATTCTTTTCATGCTCCTCACTAAGAGGCAATTTATTGATAGCCGATTTAAATGCAGCTTTATTCCTAGCATACGTTAACACATACTCGTGCGCATCGCTCAACGATGCTCTCATATCAGGAGATGTTCTCTTCTGCCAGATATTCGTAGCCACAAAATTGTTTCTCCCAAAAATTTCGTCACAAACAACTTTCACATAGTGAAATTCGTCATCATCCAACGATATCCATATAGAACCTTCCTCCGACAAAAAATCACGAAGTAGAGTCAGCCGCGGCACCATCAGAGACAACCATGTAGAATGTTCCACATTGTCATCATAATGCTCAAACGCATGCCCCGTATTGTACGGCGGGTCAATGTAGATACACTTCACCTGCCCCGCATAATACGGCAGCAACGACTTCAGCGCGTCAAGGTTATCCCCCTGTACCAGCATATTCTGCGTACCCACCTCACCTCTGGACAATGACGGCACCTCTTCAAGCACCCGATAAGGCGTTTTGTCAGCAATAGTCAGAGACTCATCTCGGTTTAACCAATGCAGGATAGGCATGATGTTCTTATAGCAAATTTTTCCCTTTCCGACAAGCAGAAAGCCCTAGCGTGTTAAAATCTTAAATATCCTCACTCTCCAGCACCAGATCTTCCTCTTCTTCAAGGTAGAGCTGATTATTCAAATCAATATCGATTTCATTCACATTCCAACCTCTCAAGCGACACAGCTGCACGAATTTTTCATAATTATTCCGACCTCGAATTTCCTTCAATGTAACAACAACAGCAAAAGGAAGGGGGAGTCTTTCTCCAGAAGTTAAGCGTTCTTTCATTTTCAGGCTCATTCCCCATAGATAATCTTTTCTGAACTTCTTGTGACTAAACTCCCCTGTAGTCTTATCGCAAATACACTTCACATTATCCCATTTTCTATAATATTCTCGGGCTTTACCTTCATATAGACATTTCTCCTCTGGGTCATCCTGATGATTATCATCGACCGACTCAATGCAAGGATTGCCGGTGCGGCCTGCTTTCACAGGTCCAAAATGTACGTCCAACTCAGTATTGGTATAATCCACACCCTGATTTCTCGAACACTGCGGAGAATATGCCAAAGTAGCCCTTGCAATATATGGGTAGCCCAACGCAGCTACAGGCACAGGAATATCGTATGTATATGTCTCATACGCAGAAGTCCGACCAGAAAAAATGAACTTTATCTCATCAGAAGAAGTTGAAAGCACATCGGATATACGGATAGGTACCACCCCATACCCTTTCTCATTAATCCGCCCATAGTTAATTCTCCAACCAGCAGCGGAGTCAACTATCAGGGCTTTTGCCACCTCCTTGCTCAGATGCATCTTGTGAATGAGGTAAGCCAACTTTCTGGTTATCCAAGGAGCTGCAAAAGAGGTTCCCATTTGCCTCATTCGCCCATACGGACTATATGTCTCCATCTTTTCATCCCGAGTGCCACCATAATAGCTTACATCTGGCTTATGGAAGAAAGAAAGGACAGGACCAACACGCGTGTACTCGGCAGGAGCTCCGCAAGTATTAACAGAATTGACAACAAGAGCATTTAATGAGTCCGCTGGGGCACCAATTCGCATGGTACTTTCATCGTTTACCCTTTCTTTGTTTGTTCCCGCCACTACAAAAATAACATCGCAATCTACTTGAAGACGGTCTAATTCTGCAGCAATTGGCGAAATATAGTTTCGCTGAATCTCCATGACGGAACCAAGCGAAAGGTTCCATACCTTAATGTCTCTATTTTCCTCAACAATACGTTTAATCGATTTTAGGATTTCGAAAGAACTATATCGCCCAGCTTTAGCCACTCCAAAATGCCTTACTCTAAAATGGCCACACCCATCCTCTAATTTTGGATTAAGTTTAGGGCCGTCCACGATAAGAGATGTCACACACGTTCCATGAACATAATCTCTATACTCAATAGGAATATCTTTATGGATACATGATTCAAATGACACCCATTTTTTAAAATAAACCTCCTCATAGAACAGAGTATCAATAACCCCTACAACTGGCTCATTTGTCGGTTCCTCGATGGTCATTTCATCTTTTGATGTATAGTCTTCCTCCGACTCCGCTTCGAGCTCAGCCAAATCTTGAACTTGCATAGCAATAAGATATGGTGCCTCACTCTGCATTTTTTCCAACTGAAGAGCAGAAAGGAGCAATGTCGTCTCATCCAATTTTCTCACCTTACATGCATCAATTCCGAGAGACTTCAAAATTTCATCGGTAGTTTTACCTGTCTGATAGATTGTTACAATAGAATCTCCATCAACGGGAGATGTAGTAGAATCGACATAAAAAGATTCTACTCTACGAGTATCAAGAATCAAATTAATTAATTTGCTTTTAGTCAAGTTATGATATGTGAACTTATTTCTCATTCTCAAACGTCCAAGCGCACTTTTATCGATAACCCCATTTGCAAATTCATCGATGTAATCAGCGGTAATATACAATTCGCCTACATTCGCGCGCAGGACAGAAAGCGGAACAAAGTGGGTAATTAAGTGCTTGGGACCATTTTCATCATATATAAATTTTGCCCCACGAATCGAATCGTTAGAGGAACTGCTCGAATCTACTTTAAACAGCGCACTAACTCTTTTACTCTTGGCTATAACGCAATCATATTTAACCGATATAAGAGCCCCATTAATCAAAGACTTCTTTTCCCACGTTTGCAAAACAGACTTCAACATATCTGCCAGACTACGGACGTGCTGTGAGGATATGCGCTCATTTTCAGGCAAAGTGGATGGTTGACGCCCCAAGGGAGCACCTTTAGGCCTCAATCTTCCCTCCAATGTAAAAATTTTATTTCTCTTACTCATCACTTCAACTCCCTCCCGACTTTACTTTTGGAATCGCCTGTCAAAATTTCAATATCCCTTAGAGTAAATCCCATTTCTTTCATTGCTGCATAGTCTTTGCTCTCAACCGAGACGATTCTATTAAAAAGTTTCTGCAAATATTCAAACTTATTCTCTTTGTTACTAAAACCTATTGCCACCTTGATGGCATTTTCCAACTCAGCTGGAGAAAGCGGAGTGCTCATTTTATTAACAATTTTTCTCAACAAACGCATATTTCTACCCAATTTAGGCTCACGTGCGAGGTAATCACCACATATGCGCTCCGCAATTTCCAAAATATCCTCCATCTCGTAACGATCAAAATCTATGACGGCATCAAAACGGCGCACCAATGCCCTATCAAAGCAAGAAAACAGATTTGTTGTTGCGATGAGAATAACCTTATCATTCAGTTCGTCCAACGACTTTAAAATTGTAGAAGTCACGCGCCCCATTTCTCTAATATCCCTTGAATTTGTTCTATCAAGGGCTATTGCATCAATCTCATCAAAAAGAATAATAACATCTTGAGGCTGTCTCATATTCGCCAGTTCATCAAAAAGCTCGACAATATTTTTCTGAGTCTGCCCCAACTTGCTATCAATAAGCAAGGAGAACTTAACGATATATAAATCTCGCTTTAAAATGCGCGCTAAATTTTTCGCAGTCTCTGTTTTACCAGTGCCAGGAGAGCCATGAAATAAAATTTTGTGAATGCCGGAATTGTAATTTAAAGCATTTAATAAGCCGACAATGTCCTCATGTATTGAGTTTGGCAAAAACAGCGGTTTTCTATCAACCATGACAGGCTCAACGAATTCAAGTTGTTCCATATAACTTTGAGGAACAAAAGCATTAGCATCTGACATCAACGCATTAATATAGTCAGATAACACCATGTCACCATTTGCCTTAAAATCATCTGCGATAACGTACGCAGCATTTCTAAACGCCACATCATTTTGTTCGACATGACTTCTAATTAAGTTCAAAACATCTTTCTTTTTCATGGCACGAGAGGTAAGCTAGGCGTGTTATGATACTACTCTATTAGGGACAAAAAGTCAACAAAATGGGACAAAATAGTCAATATTTTTTACTTAAGGCGCTCCACAAGCCCAGCCAGGGCAGCCCCGCGTGGCTTACATTTTTCCCTCAAAACGCCCATCTGTCTTCGTCTTTGCCTACGCCGAGACAGGGGGGGGGGGGGGGGGGGGGGGGAAAGGGAAAGAAGGGGGGCGGGGCGCCCCCACTTTCCTTTTTTGTTTTTTTTCTTTTTTCTTTCCCCTTTTTCCTTGTTTGCGGGGGGGGGGGGGGGGGGGGGG
>JAKSOV010000069.1 GCA_024405415.1 Akkermansia sp. | reverse complement strand
CAAAAATAGTACATAGTACCTAGTACATAGTAAATCTACAAATCCTCATTTGTCGTTCACTGTACACAAAACCGCCGCAAAGCATGAGCTTTGCGGCGGTTGAAACTTCTTGATGGGGGGCGGTTTACACCAAGCCCTGATCAATCATGGAGTCGGCCACCTTGACGAAGCCGGCGATGTTGGCGCCCGCAACGTAGTTGGTGAAGGAACCCGTGGTGCCCGTGGCGGCAGCGAACTCGTGAGCGTGGCCGTAGGCGTTCTCGTGGATGTCCTTCATGATGCCGAAGAGCTTGGCGTCCACTTCTTCGCTCGTCCAGTTGAGGCGCTGGCTGTTCTGGGCCATCTCAAGACCGGAGGTAGCCACGCCGCCGGCGTTGGCAGCCTTGGCCGGACCGTAGAGAATCTGGGCGGAGAGGTAGTTGTTGATGGCGTCGAGGTCGGAGGGCATGTTGGCACCTTCGGCAACGAGCTTACAACCGTTCTTGATGAGCGTAGCGGCTTCCGCACCGTTGATTTCGTTCTGCGTGGCGCAGGGGAAGGCGCAGTCGCAGGGCACGCCCCAGGGGCGCTGACCCTCGAAGTACTGCACGCCGGGGAAGGCGTCGGCGTACTCCTTGATACGGCCGCGGCGGACATTCTTGAGCTCCATGATCCAGTGAATCTTCTCCATGTCGATACCGGCGGGGTCGTAGACGTAGCCGTTGGAGTCGGACATGGTGACGACCTTGGCGCCGAGCTGGTTGAGCTTCTCGACGAGGTACTGGGCAACGTTACCGGAACCGGACACGACGCAGACCTTGCCTTCCACGCTGTCACCCTTGGTGGCGAGCATGTTCTGGGCGAAGTACACGCAGCCGTAGCCCGTGGCTTCGGGACGGATGAGGGAGCCGCCCCAGTGCAGGGCCTTGCCCGTCAGCACGCCCGTGAACTCGTTGCGCAGGCGCTTGTACTGGCCGAAGAGGTAGCCGATTTCGCGGCCGCCCACGCCGATGTCACCGGCGGGAACGTCGGTATCGGGGCCGATGTGGCGCTGAAGCTCGGTCATGAAGCTCTGGCAGAAGCTCATCACCTCGCGGTCGCTCTTGCCCTTGGGGTCGAAGTCGGAACCGCCCTTACCGCCGCCCATGGCGAGGGTCGTCAGGGAGTTCTTGAACACCTGCTCGAAGCCGAGGAACTTGAGGATGCCGAGGTTCACGGAGGGGTGGAAGCGCAGACCGCCCTTGTACGGCCCGATGGCGCTGTTGAACTCCACGCGGTAGCCGCGGTTGATGCGGATGTTGCCCTTGTCGTCAATCCACGGCACGCGGAACATGATGGTACGCTCCGGCTCGGTGATGCGCTCGAGGATGCAGTTATCCTCGTACTTCTTGTGGGCGTCAAGCACAGGGGCGATGGTGGAGATAACCTCCTGCACGGCCTGCACGAACTCGGGTTCAGCGGCGTTCTTGGCGCGAACCTGGTCCAAAACCTTATTAGTGTAATCAGACATGGTTGGTTGTGGGGTTGCGGGAATCCCGTTGAAGGGCAGGCAACACGGCATCCACAGCAATTTTGCCGCGCAACGAACCCACGGGCGCATCCACGCGCGGCTAAGTTAGCATATGCGCATGTTTTTAGCAAGCAAAATGAAGCGTTTTCGCGCGCAGCGTCCGCTATTGAGCGAAGGCCTTGATGCGCTTGCCGACGTTTTCGCGGTGGTTTTCGTAGAAGAAAATGGGGTCGTACACATGAAATACACCCCGCCCGAAGAGCAGCGCTTTTCGGGGTATGCTGTCCTCATCCTGAAAGATGGGGTTGAGGGTGCCGCGCTCGGGATTGATGACCGCCCCGCAGAAGGCGGGCTGAATGGGCGCGCCGAGGTCAAAGATGGTGAAACGCGCGCCTTTGTTGGCGCTTGCCGCGGCCGGGGCGGCGTCCGTGCGCCAATTGAGCGGGTTGATGCAGCAGGCGCGCACCTTTTCGGGGACGAGGAAGGAGCCGTTGATATCCGGCAGCTCGGTGTTCCATGCAACGATGACGCCTGTGTCTGTCTCGCCCTGCGCGGGGCGCAGGTGCGGCGCCTCCGCTAAGTCCTGAGCCGTCACACACCAGCCGATGAGGTAGGCTGCCACCATGCGGGAGCGCAGCGCCTCATCGCACAGCACGTCCTTGAGGAGGTGCAGCGCCTGCTCGCTGCCTTGGCTGAAGCCCGCCAGCACGAAAGGGCGCCCGCCGTTGTCGTGCTCCAAGTAGTACAGAAAGGCCTTTTTGGCATCGTTGTATGCCATGTCCTGTGCGGCGGGGTTCCCGTAGTGCGGCAGAGATTTCTGGCGGTAATAGGGGGCGAAGAAGCGGGCGTGCTCGTCGTACAGGCCCTTCTCCATATCAACGGCTTTTTTGAAAGCGGCGCGCTCCTGCTCATCGTTGACGTCCATATTGTCGACGTGGCGCATGCAGGTTGTAGGGCACAGAAAGAAAACATCCGCGGGGCGGCCGGGCGCGGCGGCGCTGTTCTCGCGGTAGACCCACAGGCGGGCATCCGAGTAGTCCTGCGCATGCAGCAGGGAGCAGATGAGGAGGAGACAGAACAGCAGGCGGGCAGGCATGGCTCCATGCTAGCATATCCGCTGCGGGAACTCAACGGCGGAATCGGGGCTTGACGCGGCAGCAAAAGAAGGATATAAAAACACTCAAGCAAGCATTAAAATGAATAAAGAATGTCACCACGCGATTGTTCCCCGCGAGGCTCTGTTGCCGGACGAGGATATTTATGATTTGGCGGATTTTTTCAAGGTGTTCGGCGACAGCTCGCGCCTCAAGGTGCTCTGGGCGCTGCATCAGGGCGAGATGTGTGGCTCCCACCTCGCGGAGCTGCTGGGGATGACGGCGCCCGCCGTGTCCCACCAGCTCAAAATCCTGCGCCAGAGCCACTTGGTGCGTACCCGCCGCGACGGCAAGAACATTTATTACTCGCTGGCGGATGACCACGTGCAGCGCATTCTCGAGCTGGGGCTGGAGCACACGGGCGAATAAGCGGGGGCGGGTGCCATGCAGGAGCATTTTCAGGTGACGGGCATGAGCTGCGCGGCCTGTTCTGCGCGGGTGGAGCAAGCAGTTCGCAAGCTGGAGGGCGTGCGCACGGTGCAGGTGAACCTGCTCACGCGCAGCATGGTGGCGGAGTGGGATGAGTCGTGCCTCTCTGCGGAGGAGGTGGTGGCTGCCGTGCAGGCGGTGGGCTACGGAGCGGCGGTCGGTGCCGCGGACACGGCAGGGGTGGCGCGTGACGAGGAGCGCCGCGCTCTGCTGCGCCGCCTGTTGCTGTCGCTGGCGTTTTTGGTGCCGATGGTCGCGCTCTGCCATACGGACGGCGTGCCCGCGGCGGAGCTGATGTGTTGGGCGCTGCTGTTGCCGATTGTGGTGCTCAACCGCGCTTTCTTCAAGCGCGGCTTTGCGGGCTTGGTGAAGGGTGCGCCGAACATGGATACGCTCATTGCCATGGGCGCCTCCGCGGCCATGCTCTACAGCGTGGCGGAGGCGCTGTGGCTGCACACGGGGGCGATGTACCTCGAATCCGCGGGGATGATTCTCACGCTCATCACGCTGGGCAAGTGGCTGGAGGCGCGTGCCACGGGCGAGACAGGCTCCGTGCTGCGCAAGCTCCGCGCGCTGTTGCCCGAGACGGCGACCGTGCGCCGCGGTGACAAGTGGGTGCCGGTGCCCGCCGCCGAGGTGCAGCCGGGCGAGGAGGTGCGTGTTGCGGCGGGCGAGCGCGTGTCCGTGGACGGCGTGGTGACAGAGGGTGTTTCTTCGATAGATGAATCCGCGTTCACGGGCGAGAGCATGCCCGTGGAAAAAACGCCGGGCAGCCGCGTCTGCGCGGGCACGGTGAACGGCAACGGCACGCTGCTGGTGCGCACGGAGAAAACGCGGGAGGCTTCCGCGCTCAACGGGCTGATTCACCTCGTGGGTGAGTCCGCGGCGACCAAGGCGCCCATCGCCCGCACGGCGGACCGCGTGTCGGCGGTGTTTGTGCCCTGCGTGCTGCTCGTGGCGGCGCTTACGGCGGCGGTGTGGCTGCTCTGCGGGGCGGATGCCGCCACGGCCACGGGCTGCGCGATTGCGGTGCTGGTGATTTCCTGTCCCTGCGCGCTGGGGCTGGCCACGCCTGTGGCGATTATGGTCGGCGCGGGCAAGGGTGCGGAGCAGGGGTTGCTGTTCCGCAACGGCGAGACGCTGGAGACGGCTCGCCGCGTGGATGCCGTGCTGCTGGATAAGACGGGCACGGTGACCACGGGGCACCCCGTGCTGACGGATTTGCAAGCCGCGAGCGGCTCGGAGGAGGAGCTGCTGGCGCTGGCCGCAGCGGTGGAGACGGGCAGCCGTCACCCGCTGGCGGCGGCGGTGCTGGCGGCGGCAGAGGCGCGCGGTGTGCGCGTGCCCGAGGCGGCGAGCGGCGCGTACCACGCGGGCCGCGGTGTATCTGCCGTAGTGAACGGCGTCCCCTGCGCGGCGGGCAACGCGGCCTACATGCAGGAGCTGGGTGTGGCGGTGAACACGGCGCAGGCCGAGGCTTGGGCCGCGGCGGGTAAGACGGCGCTCTATGTGGCGCGCGGGGCGGAGCTTGTGGGCATGCTGGCGGTGGCGGACCCCATGAAGGAGGGCAGCGCGGAGGCGGTGCGTTCTCTGCGCGCGGCGGGCATCCGCGTGCTGATGGTGACGGGGGACCACGCGCTCACCGCAGCCGCCGTGGCGCGGCAGGCGGGCATTGAGGAGGTGCTGAGCGGCGCGCTGCCGCAGGATAAGGTCGACAAGCTGCGCGAGCTGCGCGCGGCGGGGCATTGCGTGGCCATGGTGGGGGACGGCATCAACGATGCCCCCGCGCTCGTGGCGGCGGATGTCGGCATTGCCATCGGCGCGGGGACGGATGTCGCGCTGGACAGCGCGGGGATGATTCTCATGCGCAGCGACCTGCGGGATGTGCCCGCTGCCCTGCGCCTCAGCCGCGCGGTGATTCGCACCATCCGCCAAAACCTCTTCTGGGCCTTTTTCTACAACGCGCTGGCCATTCCGCTGGCAGCGGGTGTGTATGCGCCGTTCTTCGGCTGGTATCTCACGCCGCCCGTGGCTGCCGCGGCCATGAGCCTGAGCAGCTTCTGCGTGGTCTGCAATGCCCTGCGCCTGCGCCGCTTTTCTTTCCGAACCCAAGAACAAAACAAGATGAATACCATCACCATTCATGTCGAGGGGATGATGTGTCCCCATTGCGAGCGCCACATGACGGAGGCCCTGCTGGCTCTCCCCCATGTCACGGCCTGCACGGCCTCCCACAGCGAGAAACGCGTGGTGCTGACGGTCGATGCCCCCGTGGACCCCGCCCTGCTGGAGCAGACCGTGACCAAGGCCGGGTACGGGTTTAAGGGGATTTACTAGGTACTATGTACTAGGTACTATTTGTAAAGTTCGGCGGCTTCCGTCTTCGCCTACGGCTACGCCGTGACAGGGACGCCGCGAGATAACGAACCCGTTCTGACGCTTGCGTCAGAACGGGTTTCCCATCCTTGCGGCGACAGCCGCACTCTATTCCAAAATAGTACATAGTACCTAGTACATAGTAAATCTACAAGGCGCCGCGGCGGCGCAGGGTATCTACCAGCTCTTCCACCTGCTCCAAGGGCAGGATGTCGCTGGAAAGCTCCATGTGTTGCGGGCCGCTGCTGATGTGCAGCACCAGGCGGCTTGTCTCCTGTGTGTGCTCCTCGGTGAGGGAAAAGGCGGTGTCCGCGCCCCAGTTGATGCGGCGCGAGCCGAAGAGGCTCTTGCGGGTGATGCCATGCTCATCCATGATGTAGCGCAGGAACACATAGTGCCCGCCCCAGGGCAGGGCGATGAGCACCGCCGCCACGGCTGCGACCTGCTGGTACCACGCGAGGTGCACCGCCAGCGAGTACGCCGCCGCCGCGAGAATGAGCAGCGTGGCGGCGAGGTAGAGCATGCCGTTGGCGGGGCGCAGGGTCATGGGCGTGATTTGTTAGTGCTGCGGTGCGGGCGCAGGCGCGGGAGCGGCAGGGGCCGCGGGGACGGCGGGCTTGCCGGCGGGGGCCATGTCGGTGTAGTCGTTGCCCGCAATCGGGCGGTACTTCACGTCGATGGGCTTCACGGCGCCGCCGCGGGTGTAGTCCTCCACCGCGCGGGTGATGTAGGCGGGCATGTTCATGACGCTGTGGTCATAGAACTTCTTGGCGATGTGGTTGGGCGTGCGGATGCAGCCGTGCGACAGGCGCTTGCCGGCCACGACCTTGCCCGCGTGGATGCCCACGCCGTCCCAGGTGAGGCGGTTCCAGTAGGGCATGGAGGCGGCAATGAACTCGGCGCCCTCGGGCTGGTCGCCCGCGTTGAGGTCGGCGTTGCCGTTGACGGTCTTGCCGTTGCTCACGAATTTACCATAACGGTTGGATTTGTGGTCAGGCTCCTTTTGGAGCACGCGGAACACGCCCGTGGGCGTCTCGTGGCCGTCCGTGCCCGTGGAGACGGGCCAGTCAAAGGCCACCTTGCCGTTCACATACACGCGGCAGCGCTGCTGCGGCAGGCAGACGATGATTTTGGAGTTCGCCGCGGTGAGTTGCGCCAGCAGGGCGTCATCGCAGTAGCTGTCCATCGTCTTGGGGTAGGCGGGCTGGGCCACGAAGTGCTCGTAGCTGCCCTGCGGATAGGGGTTCACATAGCCCGGCTGGTCCTTGCCCTCGATGGTGAGCGGGTTGGTGGTCGGCGTGGGCACAAAGGTCGGCACGGGCAGGACTTCCTCCGCCGTCTCGACAACGGGGGCGGGTTTGTGCGTGCTGCAGGCGGCCAGCAGCAGGGCGGCGGCGGTGAGGAGGAGGGAGCGTTTCATCGGTTGACGGGGATGGTGAGGGTGGAGCCGACCTTGATTTTGCCGGCGGTTTGCGGGGTGAGTCCGTTGGCCTTCATGAGGGCGGCGGGGGTGGTGCCGTTCTTGGCGGCCACGCGGTAGAGGGTGTCGCCGGGCTGCACGGTGTACGCGCGGGCGCCCTTGGCGGCGGGAGATTTGGCGGCGCTGCGGGCGGCAGCAGCGGCTGTCTTAACAGGGGCGGCAGCCACAGCCTTGCCGGGGAGGCGCAGTTTCTGTCCGATGCGCAGCCCCGAGGTGGGCGTCAGCCCGTTGGCTGCGGCCAGCGCGGCGGGCGTGGTGCCGCTGCGGCGAGCTACGCCGTTGAGGGTGTCACCCGCCACAACGGTGTAGAGCGCACCCGCTGTTGCGGGGGCCGGAGCGGCCTGTTTGGGCGCGGCGACAATCGGTTTCGGCGCGGGGGACTCCGTGTCCACAAAGGGATTTTCCGGCGTGGGGGCGGGGGCGGCGGCTGCCTGTTCGGGCGCAGGGGCGGGGTTCAGCGCCAAGGCGGGCGCAGGGGCGGAGACGCTGTGCGAGTCGCCGTCGAGGATGACATCATCTTCCACCGCGGGTCCCATGCGATCGGTGACGGGGGAGAAATCCATGGCGCCGTCATGCACATGGCAGGAGGTGAGCGCCGGCAGGGCTAACGCAGCGAGGGATAAGAGGCGGAGGTGTTTCATCGGGGCGGGTGGTGCAGATGCGGAAAGCCCGCGCAGCGGCGCCTGCCTCGGCTCCGACTGCGCGGGTGTGTTTCAGGCAGGAAACTTTACTTCTTCTCTTTCTTAGAAGTGGCTTTCTTGGCCGTGGTCTTCTTGGCGGCGGCCTTCGGCGCGGCGGCGGGGGCAGCCTTGCCGGGGATGTTGAGCTTGCGGCCGGCGCGCAGCTTGGCGGCGTCCGCGGGCTTCATGCCGTTGGCGGCCAGCAGGGCAGCGGGGGTGACGCCGTTCTTCTTGGCAATGCCGGAGATGGTGTCGCCCGCCTTCACGGTGTAGGACGTGCTCTTAGTCGCGGGGGCAGCGGTGCTGCCGCCGTTGCCGCCCTTGGGCGCCACATAGCCCTTGGGCGTGTAGCGCACCTTGATGGTCTGGCCGGGGCGGATGATGTCGCCCTTGATGCCGGAGTCCTTGCGAATCTGCGCCACGGTGGTGCCGCTGCGCTTAGCAATGTCGGAGAGGTTGTCGCCGGGGCGCACCTTGTACACCACGAGCGTGGGCTTGTCCACCTTGGCGGGCTTCTTGGCGGCGGTCTTGCTGCCGCTCTTGGTCGTGGTCTTGGTGTTGGCGGCCACGGGCTTGGGCGTGGCGGCGGGCGCGTGACCGCCGCTCACCACGGGTTCATGCGTGATGATGGGCTTGGCGGCGGAGGTGTCGGAGTCCAGCACGGTGTCATCGCTCGGGGGAATGGCGGCGGTGGCGGGCTGGTTCTGGGAGGCACCCTTGGCCTCGTCCGGCTCCGGGATGGCGTAGTTGTTGCGGGCGGTGGCGGTTGTCTCGCCGGCGGAAATCTGGCCGACGTCGTCGCTCTCCAGCACCCACGGCGGCAGCTCACCGTCCGCGATGGCGAGTTCACTCATGGGGACGGCTTCTTCGTAGCCGCCGGTGGCAGAAGATTTTGTGCTTTGGCAAGAGGTGAGGCCTACGAGCAAACCGGCCCCGATACCGAGCAAAGTGAGGGATTTTTTCATACGGCGGAGAAACTAGCAGAAACTCCCCATTTTGGCAAGTCTTTATCCCGTCAACAGGAGTCTCCTTTTCGCTATGGCGCGCCCCGTGGTTGACGCGGGGCGGGTAATCTGGTATGGTGGCCCACTATGGAACAGGTCCAACCGCATAAGCATATCGCGTACATCTGCTACGCGCCCGATGTCGAGGCTCAGGCTGTCGCCGAGCGTCTGACGCGCTTCCTGAAGGAGTTTCGGGTGCCGCATCAGCTCCGCCGCCTCAATCGCCGCACCCCGGCGACCTTGGCGACGGTTACGGCGCTCCCTTGTGATGCTCCTGCGGATTTGATTGCGGGCGGTAAGTTCCTGGTTTTGGTCGGCCCGGCGTCGGATAGCCGCTGCACGGAGGGGCCGCTGATTTCGTATTTCGGCCTGAAAAAGGCCGGAGAGGATACTTTGTCCGCCGAAAAGGCGGCGGCGCGCCTGTCGGCGCTTTCACATTCTAAGAAGGAGCGCGTGATCCCTGTAGCGGTGGGGCATGCGGGCGAGCGCCCCGTGCTTTCCCCTGTGTTGGCTTCGTTGGGGATTGCTCCAGTGGTGGTGACTCCGGAGTCGGAGGCCGCGTCTTTCCGCTCGGTGGCGGCTAAGCTGCTCGGCGCTCCGACGGATGCTCCGTGGGAGGCCTGGGAGCGCCACCGCAAACCGCACCACGCTAAGCGCGTGGCGCTGCTGAGTTGCGCGGCGGTGGGTGTGGCAGCAGTGGCGTTGTTCGGCGGTATTTATTTTGCACCCACGGGCGAGGCGGAGGAACGCGTGGAGAATGCGGAGTTGACGTATGATGCTTCGGCTGTCAATGAGTACTCGCTCAAGCAGGGGGATGTGCACCACGTGTATGAGCGCGACGTTCAGGGCCGCGTGATCAGTGTGAGCGCGCAGGATGCTTCGGGTATGCCTTGTCCGGATGTAAACGGTGTTTGTTGCACGCGCTACGGCTATGATGCGCAGGGGCGCGTGGTTTCTAAGCGCTTTTATGATGAGGATGACAAGCCCTGCATCAACAAGGATGGTTACGCGGAGATGCGTACGGCTTATGATGAACGAGGTTTGGTGACCTCTCAGTCGTTCTTTGATGTGCATGGGGAGGTTGCATTCAACGCATCGGGCTATGCGGAGGTGCGTTTTGCATACGATAATCGCAGCAACATGGTGTCGCAGTCGTTCCACGATGAGGAGGGGGCGCTTCTGGATTTGATGGAGGGGTACTCGACTCTGCTGATTAGTTATGATGAGGAGGGGCACATGCTTTCTCAGTGCTATCGCAATGCGAAGGGGGAGCCTGTGCGCTGCCCTGAAGGCTATGCGGAGGTGCGCGCTGTCTACGATAATCAGGGTAATATGATTGCGGAGAGTTATTACAATGCCGTGGGTGAGCCTTGCGCGAATGCGGATGGCTATTACCGCGTGGAGTACGTGTATGATGAGCATGGTCACCGCGTTTCATCGGTGGGCGTGAGTGAGCTGTGACCGCGGTTTCGGTTCTTTTTTCTCGGCGGCAGTGCTCGTTTCGGGTGCTGCCGCCGCTTTTTTACGCTCTGTTTTAGTTGTATTTTCAAGTGTTTGCGGCGTTTTTGCAAAAAATCTTAAAATTTCTTCAAGATTTC
>JAKSOV010000068.1 GCA_024405415.1 Akkermansia sp. | reverse complement strand
CAAAAATAGTACATAGTACCTAGTACATAGTAAATCTACAAATCCTCATTTGTCCACTCCCTCATTCCAGAACCGCGCCGGCTCCGCCACCCCGCGCATATCCACATAGCGCGTACGCAACAAAGCCGCATCGCGGTGCCCCAGCTCCCATTGCAACAAAGCGTAATCCCGAAAGTGGCAGAGATGGTAGCTTGCAAAAGTGTGGCGCAAGGCGTCCGGGCACCACGGGTTATGCTGCGGGTCCCAGCCGGCAGATACCCGCACGGCCCGCCAATGTCGCACCCAGCAGGGCGGGCAAAGTTTTTCCTCATCGGGGCGGCGGCAGGATTGCAACAAGCGCAGCAGCGGTGGGCAGATACTCACGCGGCGCGCCCCGCCCGTCTTGCTATGCTGCGGCAAAATGCTGATGCAGCCCGCGCGCAGGTCAAGTTCCCCCCAGCGGAGCCGCGTCACCTCATGCGGACGCACCCCGGCATACAGCATCACCCCCACGGCGGGGAGACAGCACCCGCCGCGGTAGCCGCGCGCCGCACGCATGAGCCGCTGCATCTCCTCGGCGCTGAGAATGGGCTTGCGCTGCTCGCAAAGGCGCGGCAGTTCGATGTTCGCCACGGGATTAGCGGCGCACCACCCGCGGCGCACAGCCGTGGAGAAAACCGCGCTGAGCACGGCGCGCCCCTTGCGGAATTGCTGCGGAGAGCCGAACGCCGCAGCCAACGCGCGGCGGCAATCCTCTGCCGAGAGGGCGCGGAGACGCCGCTCCCCCCAGCCTGCATTGCAGCGCATGAGGCGACGGCAGACATAGCGAAAATCCCACAAGGTGCGCGGGCGCCTGTCCGCCCGCTCCTGCAGGGCCTCTGCCACGGCGCGGCGGAATGTCACCGTCTGCCTCTGCGCCAGAAGCGCCTCCTGCCCCAAGCGTATACATTCTCTACCGCGGCGAACCTGCCCGCGGCCGGCCGCATACGCCTCGCGCGCCAAAATGGCCGCCTCGATCATATCGCCCCCGCAGCTCTGCAAAATCGCCAGAGCTGCCCGTTCCTGCTGTGTCATGATATTGCTCATCATATTTCGGGTTTCGGAAACCGTAAGTCAAGCCCTATTTAGAGAGAAGAATCATGGTTTGCGCAGGAAATCCGCCTTGCCTGACGACGCCCGTTTTATATATGTTATTCGCTGTTTAATCAACTATTTACGCCACAATTACAGCGGTTTCCGAAAGAGTAATCTGGCGACGGTATGAAACCGCATTTACCTCTCTCTCTTTTGTCGGCCCTGCTCATGCTGGGTGCCTCTCTTGCCCCTGCGCAAACCATCATCAACCCAACCCAACAAGAGTTGGCTGATAATCCCTGGGGCATTGTGTATGAAGACAACAATCTTGTCCTCAACAGCAATGTCACACTTCCCCCCGGCACCGGACTCAATTGGCTGCTGCAGAAAGGGGATAATACCCTGAGCGGCGGCGGCTCGCTCATCGCCGAGTTTGACATTGAGGAACAAGTGTGGGATTCCGAGTTTGATATTTACAGCTCCGAAATGCGTGACGGCAGCGAGCTGAAAAACGTCAGCATCAGCGGCGTGACCTTTAACGGCGTGGATGTCGACGTGGAGGGCCATGCCGTGTTCAACTGCGACTTCGTTAATGCCAGCGTGTTCCTCTCAGCCGGCTCAGTTGATCTCACCAAAGCCCATTTCAGCGGAGAATCGTACTTAGAAATGTGGATGGGGGTGGACGAAGCAGAGATTTCGCGCGTCATTCTGCCGCCCTCGGGCACCCTCTCCCTGACGTCAAACGGCATCCACATGGGTGTGGGAGCCGATGGAATCATCCGCGGCAATGCCAGCCTGAGCGGCACCGGCACCGTAATCGCAGACCCCCAATCATGGGGGCAAGGGGAAGTGCTCGCCTTCTACACGACAGAATACTGCGGCAGCACCTGGGCCACACTGACCATTGAGGGCTCTCTGACGCTGGGTTCCGCGGCCATCTCCTTTGAATCAGATACCACGTTGCCGAAGAATACGGATTCTGCCTCTGTGCGCCCGGATTCCGACCATCCGCTCTTCATCTGCAACTCTCTCTCCGGCTCCCTAAGCAACCTGAAACCCTTTATTGTCGGCTACGACGAGGAAGAGGACGCCCATGAAGTCCGTGCTCTGACGAATTACGGTTTCCAAGCGGTGACAGGGGATGACGGCCTGACCTACATCTACCTCACCAAGAACGGCGAGACACCCACCGGGCCTTCTTCCGCCGCCTTTGAGGCTAAGGAAGGCGAGACGCTGACCCTGACGGACGGCGACAATCTCTCCAAGGACGACAAGCTGAGCATCAAGGGCGGCACGGCTGATGTGAGCGCCATCAGCTCCACGCTGAACAATGAGATGATTACCGGCACCACCGCCGGCGGCACCCTCGTGACGGCGGACACGCAGACAATGGAACTCACCAAGGCGGGCAGCATCAACTACGACATCGTGGGCAGCAACGGCGGCGCCGCGGCCGCACTGCTGGTGAAGAGCGATGTCACGCTCAAAGGCGACCAATATGCCAGCAACGACATCACCGTGGAGAGCGGCACCCTCACCATCGGCGAGGACAGCACGCTGGGTATTGACGGCGACTCTCAGCTGACCGTCAACGCCAAGGCTACCAACATGGGCACCGTGGTGGCGAAAACAACGGTGAACGACAACGCCGCCCTGCTCAATATGGGCACGATGGAGGGCGATATCACGGTCTGCGACGGCGGTGTGCTGACCAACAACGCCGACATCACGGGCAGCGTGACCGCCCAAAGCGGCGCCAAGCTGTTCGGCACGGGCAACTTCGGCGACACCCTTCTCAACAGCGGTGCCCTGCTGCATGTGGGCAACAGCCCCGGCTACCAGCACCACGACTCCCTGACGCTGGAGGACGGCAGCCACCTCAGCTTCTCGGTGGACGGCGTGACACCCGCCACCCTCACAGCCAAGGGCAACGGCACGCATTCTCAGCTGCATGCCGATACCCTGACGCTCAACGGCACGCCCACCGTCACCGTGGAGTTCACGCTGGGCTATGTCTACGATTTGCTGGCAGGCAACGACAGCAAGGTGACGCTCATCACCATCGGCAGCGGTGATCTGACCGCGCTGGAGAGCGCCGTGTCCCTCGACGATAAGACCGGCTATCTGGAGAACCTGCAAATCTTTGCGGATGCCACGAGCCTCAGCATCACCGCTGACCTGAGCGAGGCGGCGCAGGAGCTTCTGCTGCAAGGCGACATCCCGGAGCCGACAGCGGACACCATGTGGGCCAGCCGCGCCCTCGTCCGCGACTTCGCCCACACGGCCGAGCAGCAGATGATTATCGGCGCGCCCGGGCAAACAACGGTCTGGGGTGCAGCGCTGGGCTCCTTCGTACACATGAGCGGCGGGGAAGGATTCACCGCTGAAAACGGCGGCGGAGCCGTGGGTGTCCAGCACGCCTTCACCGAGCAGTTCCGCGCGGGCGTAGCCCTGGGCCAGAGCTTCGGCTCCTTCCGCACCAAGGAGCATTTCATGGACGTGGACCAGCGCGGCACGATGCTCGGCGCCACCGCGCAGTATGTAGCCTCCGAGCACAACGGCATGAACGCCTCCGTCAACGGCCACATCGCCATCGGTTCCGTACGCAACGAAGGCAGCTTCGACTACGGTGAGGGCGACTGCGCCAAGAGCAACTGGAATGACCGCGTGCTCTCCCTCGGTTCGCGCGCCTCGCTGTGGATGTTCCCCGCCGAGAGCGTCACCGTGGTGCCCTTCATCGGGCTGGAATACCAGCGTGTGATGCAGAGCAGCCACACGGAAGAGGATATCCGCTACACCGACGGCGCCATGCAGACGCTGACACTACCCGTGGGCGTGACGCTGCGCACGCAGTGCGCCCTGCCCGACGGCGAGCTTTTCGTGCCTGAAATCACGCTGGCCTATGAGGGCGACATCGTGCGCGAAGCCCCGCATGTCACCGTGCGCGAGAGCGGCATGAACCACAGCTACAAGGGCATCGGCAACAAGCCCGGCCGCCACGCCTTCCGCATGGATGCCGGCGCCAACCTGCTGCTGGATGCGCAGTGGAGCGTAGGTGCCTTCTACCACCTCGAGGCCCGCGAGGGTGCCACCTCCCAGTCCTGCAACGCCTCCGTGCGCTACAGCTTCTGAGGCAAGCCACGAAAACAGCTATACCTCAAAGCGGCAGTCGCAAGACTGCCGCTTTTGTTGTATACGGGGAATGGGCGGAGAACAGGGCACGGCGCTGTTCGACAAATGAGGATTTGTAAGTACAAGGTATAAATCATTGAATAGCGTGCGGCGTCAGCCGCCTATATTTCTGATGTGTACTTTGTCCATTGTCTTTACAGTTTCCCTCACACCTTCCGCTCGTACAGCATCGCGGCGTTCAGGATGACAAGGAAGGAGCCCGCGTTGTGCACGAGCGCGCCGCTCACGGGGCCGAGCAGGCCCAACGTGGAGAGGATGATAGCCACCAGATTGATGAGCATGGACAACGAGAGGTTGAAGCGGATGGTGCGCAGCGTGGCATCCGCCAGACGCTTGAGGTAGGGGATGCAGCGCAAATCCTCCGTCAGCAGGGTGATGTCCGCCGCCTCGCGGGCCAGCTCGCTGCTCATGCCGCCCATGGCAATGCCGAGCTGAGCCTGCCGCAGCGCGGGCGCATCGTTGATGCCGTCGCCGATCATGCAAACGGGGGTGCCCTGCTCCTCCGCCGCGGCAATGGTCGCCAACTTCTCAGCGGGCAGGAGGTCGGCCTGCACTTCCGAAATACCCGCCTGTTCGGCCACGGCATGTGCGGCGGCGGCGTGGTCGCCCGTCAGCAGCATCAGGCGGCAGCCCGCGCCCTGTATAGAGCGCACCATCTCCCGCGCGCTCGGGCGCAGGGTGTCCGTCAGGGCCATCACGCCGAGCGTCTTGCCCTCCCGACGCACCACCAAGGTTGCCTTACCGCTCTGCCGCAGGGGCTGCAGCGCCGCCTCAGCCTCGCCCTCGCTCGGGCGCCCGCAGAACAGGGAACGGCCCCCTACCCGGCCCTCAGCCCCGATGCCGGGCACCATGCGGAACTCCTCCACCTCGGGGAGCGTCAGCCCTTCCTCCTGAGCGCGGCGCAGAACAGCCTTTGCCAGCGGGTGCTCCGAGCGGCTCTCCACCGCGGCAGCAAGTGCCAGCAGCTCGGCGGCATTCACCTCCTCTGACAAGGGGAGCACATCACTCACCGACAGCTCACCGCGCGTCAGTGTCCCTGTCTTGTCCATGGCAAAGCAGGTGACGTGTGCCATGCGCTCCAGCGCCTCGCCGGACTTGATGAGTGCTCCGTGCCGCGTCGCCTGACCGATGGCGGCCACGACGGACGTAGGCGTAGCAAGCGCCAGCGCGCAGGGACAGAAGACAACAAGCACCGTCACCGCACGCACGATATCGCCCGTGAGCGCATAGACCGCCACCGCCAAGACCAAGGCGGCGGGGACCAGCCATGCCGCCCACCTGTCAACCGTCTTTTGGAGCGGTGCCTTGCGCTCGTCCGCCTCCTGCACCAGGCGGATGAGCTGTTGCAGGGTTGTGTCCGCCGCGGGGCGCACGGCGCGGATATCGAGGCTGCCGTGCTCGTTGAGCGTGCCCGCGAACACCGCATCCCCCACCGCCTTCTCCACGGGCAGAGACTCACCCGTGATGGCTGCCTGATTCACAGCGCTGCGGCCCTCCTGCACCACGCCGTCCGCGGGAATCACCTCGCCCGGCAACACGCGCAATACATCCCCCGTCTGCACCGCCTCCGCAGGGATTTCCTTTACCTCACCGCCCGTCAGTAAGCGCGCCACCCGCGGCAGCAGCCCCACCAGCGCCGCCATACCCTTGCGCGCCTTGGCCACCGTGGCATCCTCCAGCTTCTCGCCCAGCGCCATGATGAAAGCCACCTCACCCGCGGCAAAGGACTCGCCGATGGCCATGCAGGCCGCCATCGCCAGGCTGATAAGCAGAGCGGAGCTGATGCTGCGCTTCACAAACAGTTTTTTCAGCGCCGAATAGACGATGGGAAAGCCCGACAGCGCCACGGCCCCATAGGCTGCCGCTTCAGCCGCGGGCACATCCGCCCCCATGCCGTAGAGGCTCACCGCCAGACAAACGCCCGACAGAGCCGTGCAAGTCCACGACTCCGCCGCTTCCGCGATTTCTTCAATATAATTCTTCATACAAGCAATTATTTAATCGTTATTCGTTAAAAAGAAGCAAGCTCTCACTTCCACGCTTGCTTGAATGTAAAATAAACCCACTTTTCCCTCCCCTCAAGGGCAAGACGTGTCATACAAACGCACCGCCGCCTGACGACCGGTCAGACGGCGGCATCTCCGCAGCGCTGATGCTCCGCTCAATCACTTGCGCCTGTACCCGCACTTGGGGCACACGCCGTCCTTCATGGAAACGCCGCAGAGCGGGCAGCGGTCCATGGTGCCGGAGACGGGGAACTCGCAGGAGGCGGTGTTATCTCCGCTCACGAAGGTAATTTTCGCGATGTTGAGCTTGTCTTTGAGCAGCTCGTAGACCATCTTAATCATGCCCTCGGCGGTCATCGTCTCCTTGGTGACGACAAGGCGGCAGTCGGGGTGCGCCGTACACAGCTCGCATGAAAAGGCCGGGCCTTTCATCGTGTTGAGTTTGTGGCCATTCTTAATGCCCTGCTTCTCGTACACGCCGAGGATAGCGGGCAACAGCGGGTCGTCCTCGCGCAGGATGAGCGCGTGGTCAAAATTGCGAATCACATCCCACGCCGTCTTTTTAATCTCATTGCAGGGGAACACCATGTTCACACCGGGGTTCACGCTGTCCTCCACCTCGATGGTAAGCGTGCCGGTGTGGCCGTGCAGATACTGAGCCTCGCCTTGGAAACGGTAGAAACGGTGGGCATACTGAATGTCAAATGTCGTGATACTTCTCATGGTTCTGATGGGTTGTCGGGGTGCGGCGATGGGTGATGCAGCCGCTTCCTTCAGCTTAGGCAGCGGGCACCGTTAAGTCAAATTCTATCTTTAACGGATAATTTGCCTCCCGCGGCGCATTTTTTATCAAAAAGGGCTTGACTCCGCCCGTCCCGCGGCGTATACTCCCGCCGTTCCGAGACATCGGGGCAACACAGAACAGGGATATGGTGTAATTGGCAACACATCGGTTTCTGGCACCGCTATTTGGGGTTCGAGTCCCTATATCCCTACTACGAAGGCTTCAATCCGACAAGGGTTGAAGCCTTTTTCTTCAAGCATCCGACCACGCCATGAATATCCTCTTCGCCTCCCTTCTCCTCCTTCTTGCAGCAGCGGCCGCGCTCTTGGCCGCTGCATGGTACCGCGCGCTGCAAAGCCGCCATCGCTGCGAGCGCGAGCTGGCCGAGCAGCGTCGGCAGAACACCTTTTTGCAGGAGCAGCACCGCCGCGAGACCGAGCAGACCGCCCTGCTGCATGAAAAGGAGTGCGCCCACCTGCGCGAGCAACTGACCCAAGCACAAGATAACCACCGCCGCGAACAGGCGGAGCAGGAGCGCCGCTGGGAGGAAAGCCGCAAGGCGATGACCGAGCAGTTCAAGACCTTGGCAGGCGAAGTGCTTGCGGAGCGCAGCAAGCAGCTCAAAACCGACAACGGTGAGCAGATGGGCAACATCCTCCGCCCGCTGCGCGAGCAGCTGGAGGGCCTCGGCAAGATGGTGCGCGAAACGCGCGAGGCGGACGCTGCGGGCAAGGCCTCGCTGGAAACCGTGATGCGCGAGATGATGGACCAGACCCGCCGCATCGGCCGGGACGCCGTGAACCTGACCCACGCGCTCAAGGGCGACTCGAAAAAGCAGGGCGACTGGGGCGAGATGATTCTCGAGAGCATTCTGGAGGGCAGCGGCCTGGAGCGCGGGGTGCATTACGTGGTGCAGGAGAGCGTGACGACAGAAGAAAACGCCCGTCTCCGCCCCGATGTCATCGTGCGCTTCCCGAACGAGCGCAGCGTCGTCATCGACTCCAAGGTCTCGCTGGTGGATTACGCCCGCTACATGGAGGCGGAGGATGAAACGGCGCGCAAGACCGCCCTCAAGGCACATATTGCCTCCGTCCGCAAGCACATTGAAGAGCTGGCGGACAAGCAGTACGATAAGCACGTGAAGGAGGCCATCGGCTACGTGCTGATGTTCATCCCCAACGAAGCGAGCTACATCGCCGCCGTGCGCGAGGACCCGAATCTGACGCACGATGCCTTCCGCCGCCAAGTTCTGCTCGTCAGCCCCACGAACCTGCTCATGGCGCTGCAACTGGCCTACAACCTGTGGCAGAACGAGAAACAGCAGAAAAACGTAGAGGAAATCTGCGCCTGTGCCACGAAGCTCTACGAGAAATTTTATGATTTCCACGCTGCTTTCTCCGCCGTGGGCGACAAACTGAAAGCCGCGCAGGATTCCTTTGAAACCGCTCAAAAGCGCCTCAACGAGGGCAAGGGCAATTACCTGAGCCGCGTCGACAAACTGCGCGCCCTGGGCATCTCCCCCAACCCCAAAAAGCTCCTGCCCACACCCGAAGCCGAGGGCACGGAAGAGGAATAAGGGAGAGGAACCCTGCCACGCGCCGCCTGTCCCTTATTTCTGCTTGGGCAGGAAGTAGCCGCGTTGCTTGTCGGAGATAGGCAGACCGACCATCTCCATGACGCGCAGCATTTCCTCCCACAGGCGGCGGCGCTCGGCGCGGTCGCTGGTGCGCAGGAGGTAGCCGGGGTGGTGTGTCACCACCACGGGGATGCCGTTGTAGTTCGCCCCCTTCATCCCCTGATACGCCGAGAGGGGCAGCTCGCCCCGCTGCAGCAGACCGCGGGCAGGGATGATGCCCAGCGCCACGATGACGCGCGGCTGCACAAGGCGGATTTCATAGTCCAACACAGGCAGGGAGAAGCGCACCTCTTTCTCACTCGGCGGGCGGGTATTGAGGGTTTGGCGGGGTTGCGCGGGGCGGAACTTGACACAGTGCGTCAGGTAGACCTGCTCGCGTGTCAGCCCCATGGCCGTCAGCATGCCGTCCAGCTTGCCGCCTGCCTCGCCGCTGAAGGGGCGCCCGTTCTTCTCATCGTGGTAGTTGGGGCAGTCGCCCACCATGAGGATGGGGGCGCGACGGTCGCCCGTGCCGAAGACAGCTTTCTCGCGCAGCGTGCCGAGCTCGCGCAGGGGTTTCCAATGCGGCAGGAGTTTTTCCAGCCCCGCCCAGGCTCCCTCGGGAGTGCCGTCACCCGCGGGGCGGAAGAAGGGGATATCCTCCTCTGCGGGGGCCTCATGGCGCGTTTCCACGGGGGCCTCGGCAGCGGCACGCAGCTCTCGCGCAGCGGCCAGCAGGGAGTCGTTATCACCCGCCTCGGGCACAGGGGATGCGGGTTGGGGAGCGGGGGCTGTTCCCTCCGCCGCCACGGGGGCAGCCATCGCCGCGCGGAAGGCGGCGGGCGCCACGGCGCGCACACCGCGGCGGGCGGCCAGCATCCACTCGCGCAGAATGGCGCGTGCGCCCTCATCTACAGGCAGCCGCTGCACGCCCTGCTCTTGCAGGGTGCGGAGGTAGCCGAGTACGAGTTCACGGGCGTCCACTGCGGGAGGGGGGAGAGAATAGGATTACTTGATGTTGAAGCTGCCGTGGCCCGTGCTCAGGCTGCCGTCAGCGGCGCGGCTTTCGAGAGCGTAGGTGCCTTCCTTGGCGCCCGTGAAGGTGAGGTGGTAAACATCCGAGCCGGCTTCCGTGGCGCAGGTGATAGTGGCCGTCTTGTCGCTCAGGCGGGTATAGCTCATATTGGTTTCCACACCCTTGGGGAAGGCAATCGCGGTGTTCGCGGGGGTGCCCGCGAGGCTCAGCGTGTGACCCTCCAAGCTCTCAGGCGCACCGCCGCCCAAGAGGGAGCTGAGCCCCAGCGCACTCATACCCGCCGTGCCGCCCGCTGCGGAGACAGCACTCGTGGCAGCCGTAGCAGCGGCGGTGATGCAGGAGGGAAGGAGCAGCGCGGCGACCGCGCCAAGGGAGAGAAAGAGCTGCTTTTTCATGCGCGGAGTGTACCACAGGAGGGGGCAATGTCAAGAGCGCGTATCCCGAAGAGGAGCGACAAATGAGGATTTGTCGGGATTTACTAGGTACTATGTACTAGGTACTATTTATCAAGTTCGGCGGCTGCCGCCGCACTCTATTCAAAAATAGTACATAGTACCTAGTACATAGTAAATCTACAAATCCCCCTTTGTCGAACA
>JAKSOV010000067.1 GCA_024405415.1 Akkermansia sp. | reverse complement strand
AGCATGGCCATCTTGTAGGTGATGGTGCCGCAGATGAACATGAAGTCCGCCTGACGGGGGGTGTAGCGGTTCACCTCTGCACCGAAGCGGGAGATATCGTAGCGGGAGCAGGAGGCGGCCATGTACTCAATGGCGCAGCAGGAGGTACCCATGGGCATGGGCCACAGGGAGTACTTGTGCATCCAGTTGATTGCGGCCTCTGCGGTGGTGTAGACGAATCCGCCGTCTGCATCCGGGTCGCACATGTAGTTCTGCTCGATTTCCTGAAGATTGTCGCTGGCCATAACGGTAGGAGCGGGGTGTAGGCCCCCGCTGCGTCAAGAATAACCGAAATCGCCGAAAAGGCAAGAACAAACTGGAGAAAGAACGCGCGAGTGATAAATTCGGACTTCTGATTTCGGGCTTCGCTCTTGCGCTGCCGTCCTTTTACCTTGACTACGCGTGCGTGCATGCGTAGAATCGCAGCATATGAGACCCTTTTCCCATACCCTGCATCGAGGTGCGGTGATGACCGCGCTTGCTCTGTCGCTGGCCGCCTACGGTCAGGAATCGACGGGCGACCCCTTCCTCGATGCCATGATGGCCGACCAACAGGCGGACAGCACACCTGCCGCGGCGCCGAAACAGGCGGGGGAAGACCCCTTCGCTTCCGAGAAGAAGGCCGAGCCGAAGCCTGAGACGCCCGCTGCTCCTGCGCCGGAGACGCACCTTGTCTCTGCGGCGGATGAGACTAAGCTGCTTGATGATGCGGAGGTGCGCCGCGAGCTTGGCCCGACGACGGGCCTCTTCCTTAACGACGCCGCTTTTGACGGCAAGAAGGTCTCCAAGGTGAGCTTCCGCTACTCCGGTGAGCGCACGGTGCCCGATGACCGTCTGGCTGACATTGTGCAGACCCGCGCCGGCTCCACCTACTCCTCCACCCGTGTGAATGCGGATTTGGAGCGCCTGATTGAGCGCGGCATGGTCTCCCCCGATACCCGCGTGAGCGTGCAGCCGCACGGCGAGAGCGTGGACGTCATCTTCGAGGTGACGGCCAGCCAGGCGCTTGCCGGTGTGGGCTTCACGGGCATTCACGAGTTCTCCGAGCGCGACCTGCGCGAGGAATGCAAGCTCCAAACGGGCCGCGTCATCAACGATAAATCCCTCTCTGCCGCCCGCGCGGCTATCATCAAGGCCTATCAGGAGGCCGGCTACCCTGACACCCGCGTGAGCTGGCGCGCCGTGCCCACCGCCAACGGTGCCTACAAAGACGTCGTGTTCGACGTGGTGGAAGGCCGCCAAATCAGCATGAACGGCATCAGCTTTGAGGGCAACCGCGCCTTCGACAGCGAGCAGCTGCGCCAGCTCATGGAGACGAAGGAGCGAGGCCTGCTGACGTGGATTACCAAGTCCGGCCGCATTGACCGCGAGCGCGTGGAGGACGACCTCCAAGCCATTGTCAAGCACTACCGCAACTACGGCTACCTGCGCGCCCGCATCGCCAAGGTAGACTACACCGCCAGCCCCAACGAGGAGGGGCGCAAGCGCCTCTACATGCACATTTTCATCGAGGAAGGCCCGCGCTACAAGGTGCGCAACGTGAGCTTCGGCCCGCTGACGGCCTACACGGCAAAGGAGTTGGAGCCGGGCCTGAGCATGCTCGGCGGTGATATTTACTCCCTGCAAAAGGTGGCCGACGACTGCGAGATGATTCGCAAGTACTACGGCGCCAAGGGCTATGCCGATGCCGACGTGCGCCCCGACATCAACGAGGCCGGCGCCGAGGCTGACGGTACGCGTCTCGTGGACATTCGCTATGACGTGACCGAGGGCGGCCGCTATAAGGTGGGCCGCATCAACGTGCGCGGCAACACCAAGACCAAGCAGCACGTCATCCTCCGCGAACTTCCCCTCAAGCCCGGGGAGAACCTCAACTCCGTGGATATCGAGACGGCCAAGAAGCGCCTCGAAAACCTCAACTACTTCGATGCCGTGGATGTCTCCCAGGGCATGACGACGGTGGACGGCTACCGCGACATCAACGTGGACGTGCATGAGAAGATGACGGGCAGCCTCACCTTCGGTGTGGCGTTCTCCACCATCGAGAATGTCTATCTCTACACCACCATCACGCAGTCGAACTTCGATATCGGCGGTTTCTTCAACGGCGCTTTTGTGGGCGGCGGTCAGCGCCTGTCCGTCAGTGGCAAGCTCGGCACGGAGTACCAGAGCGCTTCGGTCTTCCTGCTGGAGCCCTGGTTCCTCGACCGCAAGCTGGCCTTGGGCAACGAGCTCTACTACAGCCAGTCCTCGTATATGAGCGACTACTACCGCCAGAAGGATGTCGGCTATGATGTCTACCTGCGCCGCGCTATCACGGATATGCTCGCCGCGAAGCTGGAGTACCGCCTCGAGCGCTACACCATCGAACCCGAGGGCGACGCCCCCTCCTTCTTCCGCGCGCAGGAGGGAGACTACAACCGCAGCCACATCAACCTCTCGCTGGAGTACGACAGCCGCGATGCGATGGTGACCCCGCGCAAGGGCGGCAGCTTTGAGGCTCATGTGGGTTACAGCGGCCCCGGCAGCACCGTGCAGACGACGTCCGGCGGCATCAGCGGTTCCTATTATTATAACTCCTTCTGGGATTCCATCTGGAGCGTGAACTTTGCCGCTGAGACGGTGCATGCCGTGGATAAGAACAAGGAGGTGCCCATCTTCGAGCGCTGCTACCTCGGCGGCCCGAACAACCTCCGCGGTTTCAAATACCGCGACGTCGGCATGCTGGACCCCGCCATTGCGGGCGATGAGACCATGGGCGGCAACAGCTCGGCCTTCGCTCAGTTTGAGCTGACCCTGCCCATCATCGAGACCATCCGCCTTGCGCTCTTCACGGATGTGGGCTTCGTCCACAAGAAGTCCATGGACTTTAACGGCAGCGACATTGCTGCGGACTACGGTATCGGCCTGCGCATCAACCTGCCCATGGGCCCGCTCGCCGTGGACTATGCCATTCCCTTTGAGGATGGCAACGCCGCGGACAGCAACGGCCAGTTCCAGTTCTACGTAGACTACAAGTACTGATTTATAATCGATAAAGTTTGAAATTCGCGCGGCTTGCGCCGCGGTGATTGGGAAAGCGGTCCGGCGCATGCGTCAGACCGCTTTTTCGGACTCTGTGTTCTCCCTTTATTATCCTTGCGCGCGCGCGGAAAATCTGCTAAGCTTGCGGCAGCGTTATGACTCCCAAACACATTGTTGCCGTTATTGACTACGGTTCGCAGTACACGCAGCTCATCGTGCGCCGCGTGCGCGAGCTGGGTTTCCTTGCGAAGCTTTATGCTCTGGAGGACCTGCATGAAATCGCTGAGCCCGGTGCCATCATCCTCTCGGGCGGCCCCCGCAGCACCTCCGAGCCCGATGCCCCCGATATTGACTTCGCGTGGCTGACTTCCTTCAACGTGCCTATTCTCGGCGTGTGCTACGGCATGCAGCTGCTCAACATCAAGACGGGCGGTACCGTGCGCAAGAGCAATAAGCGCGAGTACGGCCCCGCTGCCCTCATCCCCGAGAAGCTGGAAGGCCTGTATGCGGATATGTCCCCCTCCTCGCAGGTGTGGATGAGCCACTCCGACACGGTGGATCACCTCGCCGACAACTGCAAGGTCATCGCCCGCAACAGCGAGGGCGTGCCCGTCTCCCTCCAGTGGGGCGATTCCATGTTCGGTATCCAGTTCCACCCCGAGGTGACGCACTCCCACGAGGGGCGCACCATCCTGAAGAATTTCCTCTCTCACGCCAAGAATCTCGCCAAGTTCGACATCGGCGACTTCAAGCGCGAGCTCATTGCTGACATCCGCGCCAAGGTGGGCGACAAGCAGGTCGTCTGCGGCGTCTCCGGCGGTGTGGACAGCACGGTCCTTGCCGTGCTGCTGCACGAGGCGGGCGTGAATGTGCGCTGCATCTTCGTGGATAACGGCCTGCTCCGCAAGGACGAGGCCAAGGAGGTGGAGGCCAACTTCAAGCGCATGGGCGTGGAGATTGAAACCGTCGATGCCTCCGAACGCTTCCTGACCGCGCTGGCAGGCGAACCCGCCCCCGAGAAGAAGCGCCGCATCATCGGCAACCTCTTCATCGACGTGTTCTGGGATGCCGTGGGCGATGCCGAGATGCTGGCGCAGGGTACGCTCTATCCCGACGTGATTGAGAGCGCGTCCAACGCGAAATCCAAGGCTTCCGTCATCAAGACGCACCACAACCGCGTGGAGCGCGTGCTCAAGATGCAGGAGGAGGGCAAGGTTATCGAGCCGCTCGCCTTCCTCTTCAAGGACGAAGTGCGCGAGCTGGGTGCCTCCATGGGCATCCCGCACGACATCCTGTGGCGCCATCCCTTCCCCGGCCCCGGCTTGGCCGTGCGCTGCCCCGGCGAGGTGACGAAGGACCGCCTCGACATCATCCGCGAGTGCGACGCTATCTTCATCGGCACGCTCCGCAAGTGGGATTGGTACGACAAGTGCTGGCAGGCCTACGCCGGCCTCATCCCCGTCAAGACCGTGGGTGTGAAGGGCGACGAGCGCTCCTACGAGTTCGCCACCAACCTCCGCGCCATCGTCTCCGAGGACGCCATGACCGCCGACTGGGTGCAGCTGCCCTACGACCTCCTTCGCGAGGCTTCCAACCGCATTCTCAACGAGGTGAAGGGCATCAACCGCGTGCTTTACGATGTGAGCACCAAGCCCCCGGCATCCATCGAGTGGGAGTAAAGGGGAATTACAATTTACAAATTACAAATTGTAAAGTTAGCGCGGCTTGCGCCGCGAAGATAGACAACCCGGTCTGGCGCACACGTCAGACCGGGTTCTTTTTTGTCCTGCGGCGGAGCCGCACTCTATTCCATGATTTGTACTTTGTACCTTGTACATTGTACATAAAAAAAGGCGCACGGCATTTGCCGTGCGCCTTTTTTTGTTTGTGCCAAACTTAGATCTGGCCGAAGAGGGTCTTGCCCTCGGAGAGGAGGTCCTGCGTGGCCACCTTGAGGCGGTCGCAGATGCCCTGCTCGCCCTTCTTGAGGTAGGAGCGGGGGTCGTACACCTTCTTGTTGCCGACTTCGCCGTCCACCTTGAGCATGCCGTCGATGTTCTGGCACATGTGGAGCACGATGGGCTTGGAGAAAGCGTACTGGGTGTCGGTGTCGATGTTCATCTTCACCACGCCGTAGGAGATAGCCTCGCGGATGTCGCAGAGGTCGGAACCGGAGCCGCCGTGGAACACGAGGCGCATGTCCTTACCGTGCTTGTCCATCACAGCCTTCTGACCGTCGCGGAGAATCTTGGGCTCCAGCTTCACGGCACCGGGCTTGTACACGCCGTGCACGTTGCCGAAGGTGGCAGCCAGCATGAACTCGCCGAGACCGTTGAGGGTCTCGTAGGTGAGAAGCATATCCTCGGGGGAGGTGTAGAGCTTGGCAGCGTGAGCGCCGCTGTTGTCCACGCCGTCCTCTTCGCCGCCGACGACGCCGATTTCGAGCTCGAGCACGATACCGACCTCAGCGCACTCCTTGAGCACCTGCTGGGAAATCTTGAGGTTCTCAGCCATGGGCAGGGCGGAAGCGTCCAGCATGTGAGAGTTGAAGAGGGGCTGCAGACCCGCGGCCACGCGCTTCTTGGACTCAGCGATGAGGGGGCGCAGGAAGGAGTCGATCTTGTCGGCCTGGCAGTGGTCGGTGTGAAGGGCGACGAGCACGTCGTACTTCTCAGCGAGGCGATGCACGGCTTCGGCAATCACGATAGCGCCGGTGGCGGAATCCTTGACAGCCGTACCGGAGGCGAACTGGCCGCCACCGAGGGAAACCTGAATGATGCCATCGGACTTAGCCTCGGCGAAAGCCTTGAGGGCGCCGTTGATGACTTCGAGCGTGGTGACGTTCACGGCGGGGTAGGCATAGCCCTTCTCCTTGGCCGTATTGAGCATCTTGATGTACTGTTCTTGTGTAGGTACAGGCATGGTACTTTGTTTGTTGGTTGGAATTTTTCAGTGCCACGGGAGGGAACTCGCCGCACGCTGACGCGCGTATTGTAGCGCGCGCCGTTGAAAATAGCAAGAAAAATCAGCATGCTTTCGCCTTTACAAAAGTTAGATGTAATACCGCCCAACATAACTGGAAGCTTGCGGTCGCTGCGCTTAAAATAACAACAAATGCCTATGAGCCCCCGTCACTTCCTGTTGTGCCTTTCAGCCTTTGTTTCGTTGCTCCTCCCCTCTGCGGCGGAGATGCTCTTCGGCCACTGCGTCGGCGTGGCGGACGGCGATACCTGCACGCTCCTGCTCACGCAGCCGGATGGCGTGAAAAAGACCGAGCGCATCCGCTTCCACGGCATTGACGCGCCGGAGAGCCACCAGGCCTACGGACAGGCCGCCAAGAAGTTTGTCTCCGACCTCATTTACGACAAGGACATCCGCGTGGATGTGCAGACGCGCGACAAATACGGCCGCCTCGTCGGCAAGGTTTTCGTAGGGGGTGCCTACGTCAATCTCGAGGTTGTGAAAGCGGGCTACGCCTGGTGGTACCGCCAATACGGCGCGGGCGAAACCGCCATTGCCGCCGCCGAGCAAGAGGCCCGCACCGCCTGCCACGGGCTGTGGCTGGATAAAAACCCCGTCGCCCCCTGGGACTTCCGCCACAAGGGTGCCCGCGCAGCCTCGCCCGCGAGCGCGAGTTCGACTGACTCCCACCCCGCCGCCGAATCGCAACGCTACTGGGTGACCGCCTCCTCGGGCAAGACACACAACGCCTCCTGCCGCTGGTACGCCGACTCCCAGGGCTATTACTCCTCCACGGGCACGGGCAACAACTGCAAAATATGTGGCGGAGCGGATTGAAAATGCCGAGTGATAGAAAAAAAGACTTGCAATGCCAACAGGCCGAGATTATACTGGGCCCGCGCCTGGTGCGAAGCCATGCACACAACCATGCGGGGCATTAGCTCAGTTGGTAGAGCGGTTGCATCGCACGCAACAGGTCAGGGGTTCGAATCCCCTATGCTCCAGACGCAAAAAACGGCTACCGATGGTAGCCGTTTTTTTTCTTTCTGTGCCCCTCCTTTGTGGGAGAAGGCAAAAAGCGGCCTGACGCGAGGCGTCAGGCCGCTTTCGAATGATTTGCCGTGCAGCATCAGAAGTTCCAACGGAAGGCCGTGGTGTACTCCCAGCCGTTGTAGCAGTCGCTGCCGCCCTTGCGGGCCGTCAGGTATTCCGCGCCCATCATGATTTTGGCCGCGTTCTTGTTGATGGCGGAGGCATACAGGTCCACACCCACGTAGAAGGTGTTGATGCTGTCCACCCAACCCTTATTAGAGATTGTCGCGGTGTTCTGCGTGTAGACGTAGCGGTCGGCGGAGAGCTTGCAGGAGTTGTGGCCGGTCACGCCCGTGTAGCGCAGCACCAAATCGGCATGGGGGCAGATGGTGTACATGGGCTGAAGCTGAATGCCGATGTTGTTGGCGCCGTCGCCGGCGTTGGTCTCAAAGGCGGAGACGAGGTTGGCGAGGCCGTGGAACTTGCCGTGCTTGTACTCGTAGCCCATGGAGATGATATCCTGCGTGTTGAAGCCGTAGCAGTTGGCACCCTTCTTGCGCGTGTGGTGGTACACGTTGTTGAAGTCGTGGCCGTACTGGGCGCTCACGGCCTGATAGCCGTTCTCGTTGACATGGAACTTGTGAGAGGCACCCACGATGCCGAAGCACTTGTCCTCCCAGCCGAACTCGCCCTTGGCGCCGCGGCCGTCGCGGTAGATGTCCTTGTGGCCCATGTTCTTATCAGTGGAAGCGCGGTCGTTGGCCATGAGCTGCACATACACCTTGTCCTGCTTGTTGGGAGCGTAGGTCACATCCAGACCCCAGTTGGAGTCCAAGCCGAACTGGTTGCCGACGACGGAGCGCTCGACGCACCAAATGGCGGAGGAGGGGGTGGAATAGTCCGTGGTGATGAGGGGCTTAATCTTGCCGGCCTTCACCGTGAGACCCTTGACGGCCTTGATGTCCTGAGAGACCCAGATGTCGAAGAGGTCGGTGTAGGAGTAGTTCTTGATGTCGCGGCCGTTGCTGTAGGACTTGCGGTAGGGCAGACCGCCGATGCGGCCCCACGTGTGGAACTTCGTGCCCGTGGAGAAGTCCACGTTCACACCCACCCACGAGCGGCGGAACTCTTCATTGACGGGGGAGGCACCCTTCTTGAGGTGGAGGCCGTTGCTGCCGTTGGGCTGGATGTCCGCCACTTGGAACTGCTCCATCCACGCCAGCTTAACCTTCTGCACGAAGGTGGTGTCGCTCTTGTAGACGGTGAGGGCATCCTGAATCGTGTTCGTCCAGTCGCGGGGCTTATCCGTCGCATCCGCCGCGGCGGCGATGCTCATGCCCATGAGGGGGAGAAGGAGGAGAGACTTGTTCATCGTGTTTATGTGTTAGTTTGTGTAAAAAAGCGCAGCCCCGAGAATATCGGGGCTGCGGAAGTTTGTCAAGGTTGTGCTTAGCCGAAGAAGCCGATGGCACCGAGGACGGTCATCATCACGAAGGTCAGCACGAGACCCAGCAGGCAGAGCACCGTGCCGGAGATAGCCATGCCCTTGGATTCCACCAGACCCGTGGCGTAAGCCAGAGCGTTGGGGGGCGTGGAAATCGGCAGCGCCATACCCAGAGAGGAGGCGAAGGCGATGGAGCAGAGCAGGCCGATAGCGCCCGCGTTGTCCATGGCACCGGCCGTCACCATGGCGCCGGCCACACCCGCAAGGATGGGCATGAGCAGGGAGGCCGTCGCCGTGTGGCTCATGAAGGTGGCCATGAAGAGGCAGATGCAGCCCGCGCCCACCATCAGCATGACGGGGTTCCAGGTGGCGAAGGGAATCGCGTTGATCATATCCTTGGCCAGAGAGGTTTCCTGCAGGGCCACGCCGAGGGCGAAGCCGCCGGCCACCAGCCAGAGCACGTCCCAGCTCATGGCCTTGAGGTCCTCCTTGGTGATGACGGAGGTCACGGCGAACACGCAGATGGGGATGATGGCGATGGTGTTGGAATCCAGACCGTGCACATCCTTGCCCAGCACCCACAGCAGGATGGTGACGGCGAAGGTGATGTACACCACAATGGCCTTGGCGTCCTTGCGGAACTCGCCGCCCACGGCCAGTTTGAGCTCCTTCTGCTTGATGGGGAACATCACGCAGAGCAGCGCCCAACCCACGAGCAGCATCAGCACCACAAAGGGAATGCCGAAGAGCATCCACTTGCCGAAGGAGATGGACAGGCCCATATCCTGCATGGCCTTGAGGGCAATGGCGTTGGGGGGCGTGCCGATGGGCGTGCCGATACCGCCGATGTTGGCGGCCACGGGGATGCAGAGCGCGAAGGCGGCGCGGCCGCGGTCCTCAGGCGAGAAGAGCTTAAGCACGGGCCCGAGGATGGCGAGCATCATGGCGGCGGTGGCGGTGTTGCTCATGAACATGGAGAACAGAGCCGTCACGACCATGAGGCCGAGCATCACGAACTTCGGGTTGGTGCCGAAGGGCTTGAGCAGCACGCGGGCCAGGTTGAGGTCCAGGCCGTATTTGGTGGCGGCGGCAGCGAGGAAGAAGCCGCCGAGGAAGAGGATGATGATGGGATCAGCAAAGGTCGCCATCGTGGACTTCTGCTGCATCACGTTGATGAACTTCAGGCTGTTGAGGCGCTCCTTCATCTCAGGGGCGTAGAGCTTGGCGGCGGCCGTCTCACTCAGGGGCATGAGCTTGTCGCTCAGCGTGGAGCGGAAATCCGCGGCGGAGAGGTTCGTCTTCTTCTTGAGCACCTCGCCCATGTCGTCCTTGAGCTTGGCGGTGGCCTCGGGGCTCACGCTGTCGGCGCACACGTCGTCGATAAGGCTGCACACGGCGGCCTTGTCGTAGCGGTCAACCTTGAGGAAGGTGAGGGACTGGTTGGACATGGCCAGCAGGGAGATGGTGATAACCACGACGGAGGTCGTCCAAATCGGAATGGGCTCGAGAATCCACATCAGGGCGGCGAACACAAACAGGGCAATCACGCGGGACTGCACGGGGTTGATAGCCACGCCCAGCGATTCAAACGGGATAAAGAGCATGCTGCCGGCAATCAGCAGCACGATCAGAATCTTAATCAGGCTTTTAGTGGTGCTGTTCATAATAGAGTTAATAATGAGCGCCGCGGACAGGCCCCCCCGCTCACCGATGGGCGGAAACGCCGTCGTTGACGGCGAGAGCCTACACCAAACTGTTGGAATTTTCAAGCATAATTTCGGGGAATGGTGATTTATAATTTTTGGTTATAGCACAGCCGATAAGGGCATATAACTTCTTCGCTGCTCAGCCTCGAAAACCTAACGCGATGTTATGGCTGGCGGGGAGACAAATGAGAATTTGTCGGGATTTACTAGGTACTATGTACTAGGTACTATTT
>JAKSOV010000066.1 GCA_024405415.1 Akkermansia sp. | reverse complement strand
TTCAAAAATAGTACATAGTACCTAGTACATAGTAAATCTACAAATCCCCCTTTGTTGCACATCCTCATGGGATAGTAATGCCCTGTCGTTTCGCCGCTTACAAAAAAACGCAAAAATCTTCCAAAGGAATCTTGAACAAATCAACAGAACATGGTAGTATTGAACCATACCCGCATGACGCGTGGCGGCGTGAGCTGTATAGCGCTGCAACCGCCTGCGTTCAACAAGGCTTTTTACAGTAACGGTTTTCCCATGTTAAGTTCTGCTCTCAATCCCGACCGCGCGACACTCAACTTCCTCAACGCCTATCCTGAGGAGGTGCGCAATGAAGGCGAAAAGCTTCAGAGTGACGGCGCGGTAACGCAAATCTTCGGCAACCACCTCTATATTCAGGGGCGTGTGGAAACGAAGAGCGGTGTGTTCCGCACCAGCCTGCGCTTGCAGGGTAACCGTTGGTTCGGCTCCTGCGCCGCCGATGATGAGCGCGTGGCCGGCGCCTGCCTGATCGCCACCATGGTGGAGCGTCTCTACCGCGGTGCCAACATGCCCGAGAGCCCCAACGAGCTGAACGAGGTGCCGTTGTCCGACGTGTTGGAGGACAAGCTGGGCCGCGACCTTGATGACCGCGAGGCCGATTTCGTGGTGAAGCTCGAGAAGCGCTATCGCCGCTTCGCTATCGAGCAGGAACTGCATGACCACGACCTCGTGCGCCTCAACCCCCGATGGGAAATCACGGGTTACGACGCGCTGGAGCTTTGGCCTACCCCGCCGCGCAACATTCTCGAGTTCTGGAACTACATCGCCTACGCCTTCGCTAAGAAGCGCATCGCCTACCCGGATTTCATGAACGCTGTCACCGACCTCGAGAAGGTGCAGCGCAAAATCAGCGAGTGGGAGCGCAAGAAGGAAATCGGCACGTGGTACGACCGCATTCAGAGCGTCAATGAGCGCCCCCCGCAGCCGCCGCGCCACCCGATGTTCATGCGTCTGGTGTCCACCATCAACGAGGCGCATTTCGAATACCGATTCCGGCCGCAGGAGGACTGGATTGCCATCCGTGAGCGCAACCAGCTGGATGCGCTGATGGACGAGTTCCTGCGCGGCGCGCTCAAGTGCGACCCGCAGACGGACATCCTGCTCAACGTGCTCAGCGACTATGCCGACCGAGAGGACTCCGTCATCCTCGACCTCGACAAGGAGGCTGCCTGCTGCGTGATGAACCGCCTCTTCCACCAGCCCGCACTCAAGGGCTACCTCGTCAACCTCGACGAGTGCTACTTTAAGGTGGTGCAGGAGCCGCTCAAGTGGATTTGCATCGACGACCCCATTGTGCCCGATTGCTACGGCTTGCAGCTGGTGACGGCTGCGGGCGTGCTGGTGACGCACTCCGTCCGCCAGCTGCCGGGGCAGGTGGAGCTGTACCAGTCCGACGAAACCGTTTTCCCCGGTCCTCCCCGCTGGCTCGAGAGTACGGAGGTTGAACCGCGCTACTCCATTCCCAAGACCGTCATCGACAGCTTAGACGGCGTGGAGTTCCTGCGCAAAATCGGCGCCACGCTGCCTCCCAGCATGGAGGAGCGCGTCATCGACATCGACATGCGCCCCACCTTCACCATGAAGATTGTGCGCGGTCTCACCAGCGCTGATACGGAGCACGTGCTGCTCGAAGTCTCCGCTCAGGATGAGCCCGGCCGCCGCCGCGAGCGCCTCGGCAAGGACGATTGGGAGCTGATTGAGCAGCAGCCCGTGAAAGACGGCACGCTGCTGCGCTTCATCCGCGAGCACCTCTACCCCATCCCCGGTCTGTTGGAGGAGATGAGCTTCACCTACGACACCCAGCAGGAAGCCTTCAAGAGCCGCATCACCAAGCAGTTCCCCGAGAAATTTGCCGAGTGGGCCAAGAGCATCCCCAAGACCATCAAGGTGGAGATGGACAGCAACCTCGAATCCCTGCTGGCCGACCCCGTGGCCGCTGCCATCCGCTTCGAGGTGGTGAATCAGGAAATCGACTGGTTCGACCTGCGCGTGGTCATCGATGTGGAGGGCGTCACGCTCACCAAGGAGCAGATTCGCTCCCTCGTTTCCGCCCGCGGCGGCTATGTACGCATGGACGACGGCCGCTGGATGCGCCTCGAAATCAAGCTCGACGACGCCCAGCGCGATGCCGTCACGAAGCTCGGTCTGGATCCCTTCGACCTCTCGGGCGAAACGCACCGCATGCACGCCCTGCAGCTCGCCGACCCGCGCGCCGCGGATGTCTTCGACCCGAAGGCATGGCAGCGCATTAAGGAGCGCACGGCGGAAATCAAGATTGACGTCAAGCCCGATGTGCCGAGCACCCTGCAGGCGACGCTTCGTCCCTACCAGGTGGAGGGTTTCCACTTCCTCGCCTATCTCGCGGAGAACGGTTTCGGTGGTATCCTTGCGGACGATATGGGCTTGGGTAAGACGATCCAGTCCATCACCTACATGCTCTGGCTGCGCGAGGATTTCAAGCGCCGCAACAAGCAGGGCCGCAAGAAGGTGGTCGTGCCGCCCGTGCTCATCGTCTGTCCCAAGTCCGTGTTGGATGTGTGGGCGAGCGAAACGGAGAAGTTCGCCCCCGGTGTGCGCGTGCTCGTCATCCGCAACAAGGAGCAGGCCGTGGTGGATGACATCCTCGCCAACTACGACATGGTGGTCATCAACTACGCCCAGCTGCGCGTCTGCGGCGAGCAGATTAACGCCATCAAGTGGTTGACCGTCATCCTCGATGAAGGTCAGCAGATTAAGAACCCCGACTCCAAGGCCGCCAAGGCCGCGCGCGAAATCACGGCCTACAATCGCCTCGTGCTTTCGGGTACGCCTATTGAGAACCGCCTCCTCGACATGTGGTCGCTCATGGCCTTCGCCATGCCGGGCGTGCTCGGCAGCCGCGCCTACTTCAAGAAGCGCTTCGACAAGCGTAAGGACTCTCAGAGCCAGAACCGCCTCGCGGCAAGATTGAAACCCTTCCTGCTGCGCCGCACCAAGGCCCAGGTGGCCAAGGATCTGCCGCCCCGCACGGAGGAAGAGGTGTACGCCAAGATGGAGGGCATTCAGCGCCAGCTGTACAAGGCGGAGCTGCGCCGCATCCAGAAGGCGCTGCTGGGCGTGGATTCCGACGAGTCGGTGAAGAAGAACTCCTTCGCCATCCTGCAGGGCCTCATGCGCCTGCGCCAGATCTGCTGTCACCCCGGCCTTGTGGATCCCAAGTACAAGGACGAGGACAGCGCCAAGCTCAACGCTCTCTTCTACCTGCTCGATCAGCTGCGTGAGGAAGGCCACAAGGTGCTGGTGTTCTCGCAGTTCGTCTCCATGCTGGAGATTATCAAGACCCGCCTCGAGGCCGAGAGCCGCCCGTACAACTACCTCACGGGCCAGACGAAGGACCGTAAGGCGGAAATCGAAAAGTTCCAGACCACCAAGGAGCCGAGTGTGTTCCTGCTGTCGCTGAAAGCCGGCGGCGCGGGCCTCAACCTCACCTCCGCTTCCTACGTGGTGCTGTACGACCCGTGGTGGAACCCCGCCGTGGAAAGCCAGGCTATCGACCGTACGCACCGTATCGGCCAGAAGAACAAGGTGATTGCCTATCGTCTGCTCACCCGCGACTCGGTGGAAGAGAAGATTCGCGTGCTCCAACACCAGAAGAATCAGCTCGTTACCAACGTGCTCGGCGATGAAGGCTTCGCCTCCAGCCTCGACCTCAACGACCTCCAGTTCATCCTCGCCCACGGCGGCGATGATGACTCGGACGAGCCTGTGGTGGAGGTGTGATGCCGAATGCAAGATGTCGCAAGGGCAGGGGGCTTCGGCCCCCTGCCTTTCTTGTATTCGTCGCAGCGGGAAAGCCAAGGAAAAGCTGATTGAACCGCCGATGCCGTTTGCCTGTCCGACAAATTCTCATTTATCGGGTTGAGACAAAACGTTCCGGACCCAATTCAGCTTTCCGGGGGGGGCAATCAACCGCGGAAGGTGGCCTTGCGGTGCTGCCAGAGGGCAAAGGCGGCGCACAGCACGTTGGGGAGCCAAAGGACGATGTAGGGCGTGATGCCGCCGCTCTTGCGCGACATTTCGCAGAGCACGAGCGCGAGGAAATAGAGCGCGGCCACCATGATGCCGAGGGCAAAACCCGTGGAGGTGTCCTTGCGGCGAGCGGTGATAGCCAGCGGCACGCCGAGCAGGGAGAAGACGATGCAGGCGCAGGCGAAGGAGGCTCGCTGCACCCCTTCGGTGCGGAAGGCTCGCTCGTTCTTCTTGTCCATGGCGTCGTTGAAGTAGGCCGCATCCTTGATAGCCTCGGCCCACAGGCGGTCTGCGCAGGGGAAGGTGGGGTGCAGGGCGGCCGCGCGGGCATAGCGATTCATGTCGACGTCCTGCACGGTGCGTGTGATTTCCAAGTGACGCAACACCTCGTCAATCTCGCTGTTGGCGAAGCGGTTGGGCTTGAGCTTGCGGCGCGTGCGGATGGGAATGTGGACTTTGAGCGGCATGCGCCCGAGGCTGGGGAGGTCGGTAATGCCGTCCTGTGTGCGTTCGATGACGGCGTTTTCCAAGGTCAGGTCGAGCATGCGCGTCTTGGTATCGAACGAGCCGATGCGGGCGCTGCGTGCATGCACGGAGCTGAAGCCGCCGCCGGTTTTGAGCGTGTCGTCATCGGCTGTAGGGTAGATGTGCAGCCCGCGCAGCTCGTCGCCCTCGCGTGCCTCGATGTAGAGTTGCACCTTGTCCAGCTTGGTGGCACTCTGACTGGAGTTGAGAAGGTTGCGAGGGTTGTCCATGGCAGCGGTGAGCACCAGCTCGCTCATGGCCTGTTTGCCGCGCGGCGCAACATCAATGTTGATATAGTAGCACAGCGCGGAAAGGGCGATGCCGAGGCCGATGGCGGGCATGCTGAGACGCGCCAGACTGAGACCTGCCATGCGCATGCCCGTCAGCTCGTTATCCGCGGCAAGGCGCCCATAGACCAGCAGCACGGCGGTGAGAAAGCCCCACGGCACGGAGAAGGTCAGGGAGAAGGGAACGACGCGGATGATGAAGTCGAAAACGATGCTGGGCGGCGCGCCGCTCTCCACCAACAGGGTGTGCAGCTCCTTAAAGAGCTGCCCCAGCAGCATCAACAGCGTCAGGGAGAGAACCCCGAGCGAGGTGATGAAAATGAGTTGGCGGAGAATGTAACGATCCAGCGTCTTCATGTGCGGACGCTTTATTTTAGCAGATTCCCCATGGGATGCAACAAGGAAAAAACGCAAAAATGCGGTCGGGCTTTTCGCTTGCTTTGGGCGGGAGGAGAGAGTAACATAGGGTTATGAGCTTTTTGGAAATCCTGCGCGCGCTGTTTGAGATTGCCGTGCTGTGGCTTCTTTTCTACCAGTTGTACCGCGTGGTCAAGGATTCCCGCGCGGCGGCCATTCTGGCGGGCCTCATTGTGGTGGTGCTGTTGGCCTATTTCGTGTTGGAGCTGACGCACGCCGCGGTGCTCAAGGAGCTGGCGGGCCTGATTATCGGCCCCGGTACGATTTTGGTGGTGCTCTTTCAGCCGGAAATCCGCAATGCGCTGGCCAAGTTCGGCTCCAACAAATATCTCCGCCGCCTCCTGAACCAGCAGGTGGAGAATCAGGACTTCGTGACGCGCGTGCGCGATTCCGTAGCCTATCTCGTCAGCAAGCGTTTCGGTGCGCTGATTGCTATTTGCCGCTCCAATAAGCTCTCCGAATACACCAAGACCGGTACGATGCTCCACGCCCAGTACACGCGCGAGCTTATCGGCACGATTTTCATGCCTAAGACCCTGCTGCATGATGGTGCGGTGATTGTGGACAACGAGGTGATTGTCTCCGCCGCGTCCATCCTGCCCGTGTCAAACCGCGAGCTGAAGGACCGCAGCATGGGCCTGCGCCACCGCGCTGGTATCGGTCTGGCGGAGGCCTCCGATGCCGTGGTAATTATCGTTTCAGAGGAGACGGGTGCTGTCTCGCTCGCCGTGGGCAATATGGTGCAGCGCGACATCAACCTCGACCTCCTTGCCTCCCGTCTCACTCAACTCCTATACTCCCATGATACGCCGGATTCAGATCAGGAAAATGCTCTTTAACAACTGGAAGGCCAAGTATCTGTGCTTGGGCTGTGCCGTGTTGGTGTGGTTGATGGTGAATCACCTGCTGGTGCGCGGAGATGCGCCGGAGTGGAATATTGACGATATCCGTATCGTCCTGCCGGAGTAAGAGGAGCCAGCAGCAATGAAGGGTTTTTTTATCACAGGTACGGATACGGAGGTCGGCAAGACCTATGTGACTTGCGCGCTGCTGCGCGACCTGCGCCGCCGCGGCTATGCGGCCGTGGGCTACAAGGCCATGGCCTGCGGTGACCGCGGGGATGCCCGCGCTATGTTGGCTGCGACGGATCCGACCCTGCCCGTCGAGGTGATAAACCCCATTTATCTGCGCGCGGCAACGGCTCCCTATGTGGCGGCTATGCTGGAGAACCGCACGCTCACGCTCGATGAGCTGGTGCGCGGCTATGAGGCGGCCTCGGCGCTCGGTTCCCCCGTGTTGGCGGAGGGTGCGGGCGGCTGGGAGGTGCCGATCGCCCCGGGCGTTACGATGGCGGATTTTGCGGCGGCCTTGCAGCTGCCCGTCATTTTGGTGGTGGGCAACAAGCTCGGTGCGGTGAACCACGCGCTGATGACGGTGCAGGGTATCCGCGCCCGAGGGTTGGAATGCCGCGGCATCGTCCTCAATCACATGGGTGAGTCGTGGGACACGGCTGCGGTGACGAATCGCCGCCTCATCGAGGAGTTCACGGGCCTGCCCGTGGCTGCGGAGCTGATTCACGGGCAGGAGGAGATTGACTCCGCCGCCGTGCTGGGGCTGTGAAGTGTGCGGCGCGTTTTGCCCGCCTTTCGCGCGCGTGCGTGCGAGAAAAACGCAAAATAAGACTTGCCAACAGGCAGAGATAGGGGTAGTATCTCCGCCCATGAAAGCGCTCGTTAAGACGAAGGCCGATAAGGGCCTTGAGCTGATGGATGTGCCGATGCCTGAGGTCGGCCCGAACGATGTTCTGATTAAGATTTACAAGACGGCTATCTGCGGCACGGACCTCCACATCTGGAACTGGGATCCCTGGGCTCAGCAGACTATCCCCGTCGGGATGCACGTGGGCCACGAGTACTGCGGCATCATCGAGAAGGTGGGTTCCGCCGTTACGGAGTATAAGGTGGGCGAAGTGGTGTCCGGCGAGGGCCACATTGTCTGCGGCCACTGCCACAACTGCCGCCGCGGTCTCTTCCACCTCTGCCCCAATACCAAGGGCGTGGGCGTGAACCGTCCCGGCTGCTTCGCGGAGTACCTTTCCATCCCCCAGAGCAACGTCATCCGCATCCACAAGGATATGCCCATGGAGATTGCCTCCATTCTCGACCCTCTGGGCAATGCGACCCACACGGCGCTCTCTTGGGATTTGGTGGGTGAGGACGTGCTCATCACGGGTGCCGGTCTCATCGGCTCCATGGCCGCCGCCGTCTGCAAGAAGGCGGGTGCCCGCACCGTCACCATCACCGATGTGAGCGACTACAAGCTCGGCCTCGCTAAGACGCTGGGCGCTGACCGCTGCGTCAACGTCATCAACGGCGACAGCATCGCTCAGGCTAAGGAAGACCTCGGCATCACGGAAGGCTACGGCATCTGCCTCGAGATGAGCGGCGCCCCCGCCTGCCTCAAGGACATCATCAACCACTCCGCCTACGGCGCCTGCATCTCCCTGCTGGGCATCCAGCCCGGCGGCAGCGGCATCGATTGGAACACCTTCGTGTGGAAGGGCCTCAAGATGAAGGGTATCTACGGCCGCGAGATGTTCCGCACGTGGCAGAAGATGGACGCCATGCTGCGCTCCGGTCTCGATGTCTCCCCCATCATTACGCACCGCCTCGACTACCGCGACTTCAAGGACGGCTTCGACGCCATGAACTCCGGCAAGTCCGGCAAGGTTGTGCTCACTTGGGCTGAGTGAGGTAGCGAAAAGCTTGAATAAGGCAACCCGGTCTGATGCAGCGCATCAGGCCGGGTTCTTTTTCGTCATGGGGCGGATTCGTTTCTTTACAGGGCGGGGCGGCTGTGGTAGATTAGCGGCTTACGAGACAATTTTCCTGATATGGCTATGAAAAACCTGCTTTCTATCGAAGAAATGACGGCGGATGAGATGCGCGAGATGTTGGCACTGGCCCATCGCCTGAAGGCGGAGCGCGGTCGCCATGCCGAGCAGCCGCTGGCGGGGCAGACCTGGGCGCTCATTTTCTCCAAGTCCTCCACCCGCACCCGCGTGTCCTTTGAGACGGGTATCGCCGAGCTGGGCGGTCGCCCCATGTTCCTCTCCACGCGCGACATTCAGCTGGGCCGCGGTGAGCCGATTAAGGACACCGCCCGCGTGCTGGGCCGCATGATTCACGGTGCCGTCATCCGCACCTTTGCGCAGCAGGACGTGGTGGACTTTGCCGCCTACTCCGGCATTCCCACCATCAACGCCCTCACGGACCAAGAGCACCCCTGCCAGATTCTCGCCGACCTCCAGACCATCGAGGAGCAGTTCGGCGCGGGCTCGTGGAAGGACCTGAAAATCTCCTTCCTCGGCGATGTGGACAACAACATGGGCCGCAGCTGGATGTGGGCGGCCAAGCACCTTGGCTTCACGCTGGCGCTGGCCGGCCCCGAGCAGGCCATGCCCAAGCCCGAGACGCTGGCTGCGCTCAACTGCCCGAACATCATCTGCACCACGAACGCGGAGGAGGCCGTGCGCGATTGCGCCGTCATCAACACCGATACATGGATTTCCATGGGCCAGGAGGCCGAGAAGGGCACCAAGGAAAAAGCCTTCTTCCCCTATCAGGTGAACCGAGCGCTCCTCTCCGTGGCGGCGAAGAACCACGTGGTGATGCACTGCTTGCCCGCCTACCGCGGCTATGAAATTACGGACGAGGTGCTGGAGGCGAACGCCCCCGTCATCTTCCGCGAGGCGGAGAACCGCCTCCACGCCCAGAAGGCCGTCCTCTGCACGCTCGCGCAGCACTGATTGCCATGAGTACTTACGACGAACGCATCGCAGAGCTGTTGGACGACATGTCTCTGTTCGATGACTGGACGGAGCGCTACGAGTTCATTATCTCGCTGGGGCGCAAGCTGCCTGCCATGCCGGAGAAATATCGCAAGTCGGTGAATCTCATCAAGGGGTGTCAGAGCCGCGTATGGGTCGGCACGGAGATGAAGGACGGCGTGATGCTCATTCATGCGGACAGCGATTCGCTCATCACCAAGGGGCTCATCGCTCTCTTCATTCGCCTGCTCTCGGGGCTGACGCCCGCGGAGATTCTGGCGGCGGATGTCAAGCAGCTGGACTCCTGCGGCCTGAAGGAGCACCTCGCCTCCACCCGCGCGAATGCTCTTTCGTCCATGGCGGCGACCATCCGCGCCGCTGCACAGGCGGCGGCTTAACAGCATTTCCCCATGGCTGCCAACTTGCAGGACCTGCTTGCGGCGCGGCGCGCCATGGTGCCCGCGGACAGCGATGCCTACCGCGTGTCGGACGGCGTGGAGTGGCGCGGCGTGTTCATTGACACGCTGGCGGACCGTCTCCTCGTCTCTCTGCGCGATGTGGCGCTGCCCCGCGACCTGGAGGCGCAGCTGCGCGCTCTCGGCCGCCCCGTGTATGTGAAGCAGCTGGAGCGGGATGACAAGGCCGCGCCGCAGCAACTCTGCGGGCCGGAGGTCGGGCCCCGCTTCAACATCCGCGAGAACGGCGTGGCCTACATCATGGACATGGCGGCGGGCTATTCACAGGGTATTTTCCTCGACCAGCGAGAGAACCGCGCGCGCCTGCGCCGGGCTGACCTGCGCGGCAAGACCCTGCTCAACACCTTTTCCTACACGGGGGCCTTCTCCGTTTGCGCTGCATTGGCGGGGGCGACGACCACGACCCTCGATCTCGCCCAACCCTGCCTCACGTGGTGCAAGGAGAACTTTGCGCTGAACGGCCTCGACCCCACCGCCCATTATTTCTGCAAGGGCGATGTGCTGCATTGGCTCGACCGCTTTGCCAAGCAGGGGCGAGTGTTCGACCTCATCGTGCTCGACCCGCCCACCTTCTCTCGCGATGCGAAGGGGCATATCTGGCGCGTGGAGCGCGACTACGGCAAGCTGGTGGCCAAGGCTGCGGCCTGTCTCGCCCCGCACGGGCAGATGCTGTGCAGCACCAATTGCCGCAAGCTGACGCCCGCCGCCTTCCGAGCGCAGGTTGCATCGGGCATCCCCGGCGCACGCCTGACGGCGGTGCCCATGCCGCCGGACTTTGACGGCGAGCAATACCTCAAATGCATTTGGGCGCAGCGCTAAGGAAAGGCTGATGGGATGGCAGAGGAAGCGATAAATGAGGATTTGTCGGGATTTACTAGGTACTATGTACTAGGTACTATT
>JAKSOV010000065.1 GCA_024405415.1 Akkermansia sp. | reverse complement strand
TCTATTCAAAAATAGTACATAGTACCTAGTACATAGTAAATCTACAAATCCCGATTTGTCGAGCTCTCACTCACGCCTTGCCGCCGGGCCAAACGCCCTGATTGCCGAAAAGGTCTTTCGTGAGGCCGCCTGCGGCACCCAGAGCCGTGCCCAGCATGCTGTTGTGGGCATTGCGCGACTGCACGCGCAGGTTCCACGCATCCAGTGCGCCTTGACGGCGCGTGGTGTCAGCCTCCTGCAAGGCGGCGTCCGTGCGGTTGTTAATCTCGTCCTCCAGCCGCGTGGCCAAATCCCGTTCGCGCACGGCAACACTGCCGTCGTTGAGGAGATTGGAGGCCCCCGCATCCGCGCGTGCCGAAGCCAGCTGCATCCGCGCGTTGCGCTGTGCGCGGCGCTGATTTTCCATCGCCGTTTCCGTCATGGCTGCGGCGCGGCGGTTTGCCTCCTGCTCCGTAGCCGCGGCGGCACGGCGGTAGGCCTTGCTCTGTTCGTGTTGTTGCGTGGCCTCCACGGCCTTGCCGGCCAGATTGGCCGTAGCTGCGATAACGCCCATAGTAACCGGATTAAATCCCATGCACGTATCTTAGCACGGAGGCACACTCCCCTGCGCGTCTTTCGGTCAAGCCACGCATGCATTTTTCCTGCGGGCACCGCGAGCGCGTATGCGTAAAAATATGCCGTAATGGATGCTTGACCTAGCCTGTATTTCTGCGACAATAGCGGCGTTTATCAGTTTTTTCCATCGCACCATGCTCCAGTATCTGCAAAACCTCATCAACACGCCCGCGTTCTACTTCATCACGGGTTCGCTGCTCATCGTGCTGTTCTTCTGGTACCTCGCCTCGGAGAACGACAAGCTCAAGCGCAACGCCGGCACGTTGTTTATCGTGGGCCTTTCGGCGTTCTCGCTGCTGTCGCTCTTCCTCAACGGCATGCACTACGGCATCGACATCAGCGGCGGCGCGGAGCTGACGCTGGAGGTGCAGCCCAAGCTCGATGACCACGGCAACGTAGCCCCGCCCACGGAAGAGGATATGCAGCAGGCCTGCGACATCCTCAACGAGCGTCTCAACGCCACAGGCACGAGTGAAGTGCAGATTCTGCACAGCGGCAACAAGATTCTCATCCAGATTCCCCAGCAGGACGCGGACCCCGTCATCAACAAGGAGAAGATTGACGCCATGGAGAAGATGCTCACCAAGATGGCCAAGCTGGAGCTGCTGGCCGTCTACCCCGAGAGCGAGCGCGTGATCGGCGACGCGGAGACGCTGGAGGCCATCGAGGCCTACGAAGCCAAGCTGGACGATTACAACAAGGCCGTGGCCGCCGGCGCCCGCAACCTGCGCCGCCCCGCCATGCCCCGCATCCCCTCCAAGTTCGGTCTCAACAACTACATGATTCTCGCCTACCCGCACACGGATGACGAGACCGGCGAACCCGTGCTCGACCGCCACGGCCGCCCCGTCATCGAGTACATGGTGCTGCAGAAGCCCTACGCCGCCATGCAGAAGGACATGTACATCACCGGCAAGGAGGTGGCCCACGCCCAGCCCGACTATGTGCGCAAGGGTTATGTGGACGTGGTGCTCAACCGCGCGGGTGCCGCCCGCATGGGCAAGCTCACGGGCGCGATGACCATCGGCCGCGACCGCCTTGCCGTGGTGCTCAACAACCAGATTAAGTGCGCCCCCACGGTGCAGGCCGTGCTGCACAAGGAGTTCAACATCTCCGGCCTCAACGGCAAGGGCGAGCCCGAGGACATCTCCAAGGCCCTTGCGAACCCCCTCTCCAGCGACCTGAAGGTGGAGGGCCGCAAGGACGTGTCCGCCCAGCTCGGTAAGAGCGCGCTCGATCAGGCGCAGATTGCGGGTCTCGTCGGCCTGTGCGCCGTGTTCCTCTTCTGCTTCTGGTACTACCGCACGGCGGGCATCATCGCCATGGTGGGCCTCTCGCTCAACGCGCTCACGCTGCTGGGGCTCATGAGCCTCTTCGGTTTCGTGCTCACGCTGCCGGGCATTGCCGGTATCGTGCTGACCATGGGTGTGGCCGTGGACGCCAACGTGCTGATTTATGAGCGCATGCGCGAGGAGCGCCGCACGGGCCGCCCCTTCCTCATCTGCCTGCGCGCGGCCTACGAAAAAGCCTTCTCCGCCATTTGGGACTCCAACGTCACCTCCCTCATCACCGCCGTCATCCTCTTCTGGATTGCCAGCGGCTCCATCAAGGGTTTCGCCGTGACCACCAGCGTGGGTATCATCACCTCGCTCATCGGCGCCATCGTGGTGACGCGCGTTCTCTTCTTCTGGGCAGAGCACACGGGCATGCTCAAGGAGTTTACCTTCGCTCACGCCCCCTTCGAGAACAAGACCTACGACTTCCTCAAGTGGCGTAAGCTCGCCATCACCTGCTCCGCCGTAGTCATCGCCCTCTCCATGGCCTACATGCTCGGTATCCGCGGCGACAAATCGCTGGGCATCGACTTCACGGGCGGTGCCTCCGTCACCTACGTGGTGCCCTCCGACTCTCAGGTGGACTACAAGCTCGTGGAAAAGACGGTGGAGGGCATGACGCTCTCCAAGAAGGCCACGCCGCAGGAGTTCTCCAACGCTACGGACAAGAATATCAAGATTCGCTGCGCTTCCAAGACCGAGGGCCAGCAGATTGACGCCGAGCTGCGCAAGGCCGTGCCGCACATGAACGAGCTCCAGGCCCCCGACATCGAGGAAGTGAGCGCCTCGCTCGGTTCCGCCTTCTTCAAGACGGCCATCATGGCCTTGCTGGCGGGCATGCTCGGCATCACGATTTACCTCTCCGTCCGTTTCGAATGGACCTTCGCCATGGGTGCGCTGCTCTCCATCGGGCACGATGTTATTGCCATCATCGGCTTGGTGGTGCTCATGGGCACGGAGCTGAGCATCATCCACATCGGCGCCTTCCTGACGGTGGCGGGCTACTCCATCAACGACACCATCGTGATTTACGACCGCATCCGCGAGCGCCTGCGCCTCGCCGAGCCGAGCGAGAAGCTGGTGGACATCATGAACGATGCCATTAACAGCACGCTCTCCCGTACGCTGCTGACCTCGCTTTCCACCATCGCCGTGCTCGTGGCCCTCATTGCGCTGGGCGGCCCCGCCATGCGCGACTTCTCCATCACCATGCTCATGGGTATCATCGTGGGCACCTACTCCTCCATCTTCATCGCCGCGCCCGTGGTCCTCTTCTTCGACCGCAAGAACGACCTCCGCAAGGAGATTCAGCAGGCCGAAGCCGCCACACAGGAGCAGGCCTGATGGGGAATGACAAATTACAATTTACAAATTACAAATTGGAAAGATGGGCGGCTGCGCCGCCGTGTCGAAGAAACTGCATCTGACGTTCCGTCAGGTGCAGTTTGAATAGCCGAGCAGGGCGAGCGCCTATCAGAAACTGTCATTCATCATGTCGCCGCGTCTCTTTCGCATTCTGTTAGGCCTTGCCGCGTTGCTGTTTACGGCGGCGTTATGGGGCTCCGTGGATTGCGGGATGCGGCTGGCGGGGGAGAGCGACGCCGCGCATGCAACGCACCTGCGCCGCCTCATCTACTTTCACTTTGCGCTGGCCCAGCTCTCTGCGCTGGGAGCCGCGGCGCTCTTTTGGTTGCGCCACCGCGCGTGGAAGCGCTACTACCTCGTAGTGAGCTACAACGAGAAGGGGACCACCTTCAACCCGCCGGGCATCCGCATGCCGCGAGGTCGCGTGTTCCGCTGCCACCTCGGCAATCTGGCACAGGCCGAGCTGCCGCCCGCCGATGCCCCCGTGCTCGTTTACCCCATGTTCATGCAGAGCGGCAGCAGCAGCGGGCGCAAACTCACCGCCGCGCTGGAGGCAGCCTACGCCGCCCGCGGGGATAAAACGCCCCTTTTCTATCAGCCTGTGCTGGGCGCCTCCCCATGGCTTGCCCGCGCCGCCGCAGAGGCCATCCGCCCGCAGCTGCTCGACGAGGGCACAGGCGTGCTCGTGGTGGCGCACGGCTCGCGCCTGCCTGAGCCGCCGCCGGAGCCGGCCCTGTTCTGCCGCCGTCTGCGCGAGCTGCTGCCCGACACGGAAATCCGCCTCGGCTATTTCCACCAAGAGCCGGAGGCTCGCGCCGTGCTGCCGCAAATGAAAGCCGCACACATCCTCGTGCTGCCCTTCCTGCTCACGGAGGGTATCCACACCTCCCGAGACCTCCCCACAGCGGAGGACGCCGCCGCCTGCGAGAAAACCCTCACGCGCCTTCCCGTCGCCGCCTCTTTCCTCAGCCGCTCATGAAACTCGCCCTCAAAGTGACCCCCGGCGCCAAGCGCAACGAAGTGCTCGGCTGGGAGGATGACTACCCGCAAGTGGGCCGCGTGCTCAAGCTCAAAATCGCCGCACCGCCGGTGGAGGGCAAGGCCAACAAAGAAATCATCCTCTTCCTCGCCAAGAGCCTCGGCCTACCCAAGAGCGCTGTCGAGCTGGTACACGGCACGAGCGGCCGCATCAAGCTCGCGGAAATCCCCGACGGCACCGACCTCAGCGCTCTGGAACAATAAAGCGGCGGGACCAAGGGAGGATTTGTAAGTACAAGGTGCGAATCCCTATTGATTACTCTCCGCGTCAACCGCTTTCAGCACGAGTTTACCGAGTGTTTCCGCCTTGCGGCCGGGGATGTAGCAGCGGCGGTAGTAGGCCGCATGGTGGCGGGGGCGGCGGGTGTATTCCTTGAAGACTTCGCCCGTGTCCTCGTGGCATAGCACGGCGACCACACGGCGGGGTGTGCGCGACGGCGGGGCAAAGTCGGCACATTTGGTTGTGGCGCGCTCATCGGGGATGCCGAGGGCGGCGCAGTAGCGCTGCCAGACGGCGCCGTGACCGTGGCTGCGGTGATGCACCCACGCGAGGGCATGGGCCAGCTCATGGCGCAAGGTGCGGTGAATGGGCGCGCTGTCGCCGCGCTCCAGATAGACGGCGACGAAGTGACGCGAGAGGGTGATGCGTTTCTCCTGCAAGCGGCAGCAGCCCAGCCGCCGCACCGCGCGGTCCAGGCCGAAGCTCCAGTCCGCCAAATGCAGCAGCGTAAAACAACGCACGGCATAGGACGCAATGTCCTCTGCCGTGCGGAAATTTTCTGCTTGCGGAAGCGTTATCACTTCTCTTCAAGCTTAGCGCGCACCGCCGTCTCAATCTCGGTGTAGAGCTCGGGGGTGTTGCGCAGCATCTCCTTGCAGGCATCGCGGCCTTGGGCAAGCTGGCTGCCGTTGTAGCTGAACCAGGAGCCGCGCTTCTGCACGATGTCGTATTCCATCGCGAGGTCGAGCAGACTGCCGACGGAGGAGATACCCTCGTTGTACATGATGTCGAACTCGCACTCCTTGAAGGGGGGAGCCACCTTGTTCTTGACGACCTTAAGCTTGGTGCGGTTGCCGTTCACGCTGCCGTCCGTACCCTTAATCTGGCCGATGCGGCGGATATCGCAGCGGACGGAGGCGTAGAACTTGAGAGCGCGGCCGCCGGGCGTGGTTTCGGGGTTGCCGAACATGACACCGATTTTCTCGCGAATCTGGTTGGTGAAGATGCAGATGGTGCGGGCCTTGGAGATGAGAGCCGTGAGCTTGCGCAGCGCCGCGCTCATGAGACGGGCCTGGGCACCCACCGTGCTGTCGCCGATGTCGCCTTCCAGCTCCTGCTTGGTGACGAGGGCGGCCACGGAGTCCACTACGATGACGTCGATGGCGTTGGAACGCACGAGAGCCTCGCAAATCTGCAGAGCTTCTTCGCCGCTGTTGGGCTGGGAGACGAGAAGGTCATCGAGATTCACGCCGAGCTTAGCGGCATAAGCGGGGTCGAGTGCGTGCTCCACGTCGATGAAGGCAGCGAGACCGCCCGCCTTCTGAGCCTGCGCAATGACCGTCAGCGTGAGCGTGGTCTTACCGGAGGATTCGGGGCCGAACACCTCGACGATGCGGCCGCGGGGGAAACCGCCCACACCCAAGGCGCGGTCGATGAGCAGGTTGCCCGTGGGGATGACCTCGACCTGCATGGTCTTTTGGTCGCCGAGGCGCATGATGGCGTTCTCGCCGAAATCTTTCTGAATCTGCAGCATGGCGGCATCCAATGCGCGCTGACGCTGAGCCGCTGCCTTTTCCTGTTCTAGGGTAATTTCTTTTGCCATAACAGGCGGAGTTTACCCGTTCCCCGCGCGCGTGGCAAGCCCAAAGTGCGCGGCGCAAGTCCGAAGCCCGAATTCGCCCTTCGGATTTAGGACTTCGGACTTACCTTACATCAGCATTGACTTTGCATGCCCGCGGGGGTATACTCCCGCGCGTATGAGCACCAACGCTAAAAGCTACAAAGACACCATCTTCCTGCCGGATACCACGTTCCCCATGCGTGGTGACCTGACCACCAAGGAGCCGGCGCGTTTGGAGAAATGGGAGAATGAGAAGCTTTATGAGCGAATTACGGCGCGCCGCAAGGCGCAGAATGCTCCCAAGTTCGTGCTGCACGACGGTCCTCCCTTCGCCAACGGCGACGTGCACATGGGCACGGCACTCAACAAGGTGCTCAAGGACCTCATCGTCAAGTCCAAGACGATGGCCGGTTTCTACGCCCCCTTCGTTCCCGGTTGGGACTGCCACGGTCTGCCCATCGAGGCCAAGGTGGTCAAGGAGTTCCAAGGCCTGGAGCCCGCGGAAATCCGCCGTCGCTGCATGGAGTTTGCGTTGGGCTACATCGACCAGCAGCGCGTCTCCTTCCGCCGCCTCGGCGTGTTCGGCGATTGGTTCAAGCCCTACATCACCATGATGCCGGAGTATGAGTGCCACATCCTGCGCGTGTTCGCCAAGCTCGTGGAGAGCGGCGCCGTGTACCAGAGCCTCAAGCCCGTGCAGTGGAGCTACGCCCACCACACCGCCCTCGCCGAGGCTGAGGTGGAATACATGGAGGATACCTCCACCGCCATCTATGTGGCCTTCAAGATGACGGAGCCCGTGCAGGGCATCGACGACTGCGAGATGGTCATCTGGACGACGACCCCGTGGACGCTGCCGAGCAACCTTGCCATTGCCCTGCATCCCGATTTCACCTACATCATCGGCCGCTACGCCAAGGACGGCGCCACCCGCAACTTCATCGTGGTGAAGGAGCTTATCGAAACCTTCACCGCCAAGACGGGCTGGACGCTCGAGAGTGAGCTGGGCTCCTTCAAGGGCAGCGAGCTGGAGAAGAAGGCGGCGCGTCACCCCTTCCTCGACCGCGACTCCCTCATCATCAACGCCGAGTATGTCACCACCGACACGGGTACGGGTGCCGTGCACATCGCCCCCGGTCACGGTATGGACGACTACATCGCCGGCATGCAGTACGGTCTGCCCGTGCTCTCCCCCGTGGATGACGACGGCAACTACACCGCCGAATGCGGCGTGCCTGAGCTGGTCGGCCACCACGTCTTCAAGAGCAACGAGGCCGTCATCGAGATGCTCGTCTCCGGCAACCGCCTGCTGGGCCGCGAGGAGTTCACCCACCAGTACCCCCACTGCTGGCGTTCCAAGACCCCGATTATCTTCCGCGCGGTGAAACAGTTCTTCATCAGCATGGAGAAGCTGCGCCCCCTCGCCCTCACGGAAATCGACAAGACCAAGTGGGTGCCCGCCTGGGGCCGCAACCGCATCTACGGTACCGTGGAGACGCGCCCCGACTGGTGCATCAGCCGCCAGCGCACCTGGGGTGTGCCGCTGCCCGTGTTCTTCGATGAGAATGACAAGCCCGTGCTCGATGCCGACATCATCCGCAAGGTCGCCGACCTCGTGGAGGAGAAGGGCACGAACATTTGGTTCGAGCTGAGCGACGAAGAGCTGTGCGCGAAGCTGGGTCTGCCCGCGGGTCTCCGCAAGGGCAAGGACACGCTTGACGTGTGGATTGACTCCGGCTGCTCCCACGTGGCCGTGCTCGAGAACCACCCTGAGCTGCACGCCCCCTGCGACGTGTATCTGGAGGCCACCGACCAGCACCGCGGCTGGTTCCAAAGCTCGCTCATGCTCTCCTGCGCGTGGCGCGGCGTGGCTCCCTACAAGCAGGTGCTCACGCACGCCTTCGTGGTGAACCAGGACCGCTCCAAGATTTCCAAGAGCGCGCAGGGCACCTACCAGAAGCCCACGAACGCCAAGTATTTCTATGAGAAGTACGGCGCGGATATCGTGCGTCTCTGGGTGTCCTCCGTGGACTGGCAGAACGAGGTGCCCTTCGGTGAGGACCTGTTCAAGCAGATTACCGACCCCTACCGCCGTCTGCGCAACACCCTGCGCATTCTGCTCGCCAACCTCAAGGGCTACGAAGGGCAGAAGCCCGCGACCGTCGCCCCGCTGGATGCGTGGATTCTCGAGCGCACGAACACCCTCATCCGCGAGGTGCGCGCCGCCTACGAGAGCTACGAATTCCGCAAGGTCTTCATGGCCATCAACCAGTTCTGCACGAACGACCTCTCCGCCCTCTACATCGACATCACCAAGGACAGCCTCTACTGCGATGCCGCGGACTCCGACCGCCGCATCAGCAAGCAGTTCGCCATTGCCCGCGTGTTCGATGTGCTGGTGAAGCTGCTCGCCCCCATCCTTGCCTACACGGCGGATGAGGCATGGGAGCACGCCGGCCACACGGACTCCGTGCACGAGCAGGATTTCCCGACCGCCGATGCCGCCTTTGATGCGGGGCTTGAAAAGACCTTCGAGCGTCTGCTGCAAATTAAGAGCACCATCTATGTGGCCATTCAGGCGCAGATTCAGGCCAAGGCCTTCAACAAGAACAACGAGGCCGCCGTCGCCCTCACCATCCCTGCGGACGAGGACCCCGCCGTCGTCGCCCTGCTGGAGGATGCCGACTTCGCCAAGGAATTCTTCATTATTGCGTCTCTCGATGTAACGAAGGGGGATTCTTTATCCGCCACCGCCGCCAAGACGGAGTACGCCATGTGCCCCCGCTGCCGCCGCTACGAGCCCGCCAACGAAGAAGGCTTGTGTGCCCGCTGCGCCTCGGTGTTGGCCTAAGCGCTATCGCCGAAAGCCGGAATACAATCGGTCTGACGCCCTGCGTCAGGCCGATTGTTGTTATGCGGCGAATCGTTGTCAAAAAAGACAGTTAAAATGTTGCTTTTCGGGCACAGCGTGCTATCATGCAGGATAGATGAGACGCCGTTGCATACTTGCTCTGACGGTCGCCGCCGCCGCGCTGCTGACCTCAGAGGGCTGTCGCCACGCCAAACCAGCGGAGGCGGTGGAGCCGAAACGCCCCTACCCGGGCGTGAAGAATGCGCCGTACTCCCTGCGCGGCCGCCATTTCCGCCCCCTATCGGTGGACGATGCGCTGCACTATACAGAGGTGGGGCAAGCGTCCTTCTACGAGGTAGGCAGCGGCCAAACCGCCACAGGTGAGCGCCCCAAGCGCGGAGAGCTGTATGCTGCACACCGCACTCTGCCCTTGCCCTGCGTCATCCGCATCACGAGTGTGAGCACAGGCCGAAGCTGCACCGCGCGCGTCTGCGACCGCGGCCCCTTCCACATGCGCCGCATCATCGACGTCAGCACGGCCGTGGCCCGCGAGCTGGGCTTTGTGAAAGCCGGCCTGCACGAGGTGAAAATTGAGGTCATCAGCGTCGGCGACGGCCCTTATCAACGCAAAGCCGGGGAAGACTAAAAGTCAAGCGCAACACTACATTGCAGCAGGAAACACAAAAACCGCCCATCTCGATGAGATGAGCGGTTTTCGTATAGCAGGGAGGTGATTTGAACACCCGACCAAAGGCTTATGAGTCCTCTGCTCTACCACTGAGCTACCCTGCCATGGTCACGCGCCGCAAGCGGTGCGTGAGCGGAGTATACACGGCAGGCAGGGCTTTGGCAAGAGTTTTTTGATTTTTTATGCGCAAAAATTGCCCTAACAGCTGCTTGACAGCAGAAAAGGGACATGTTACAAGAGGAATGAAATGAAAAATATCACCCTTTCTCTCTGTGCTGCGGCGCTGGCCGCCTCGGCCCTTGCTGATGAGGCCGCCGTTAAGCAGCTCCCCGCCCCTGTCACCACGGGCGGTATGCCCCTCATGGAGGCCATCCGCGACCGACACTCCGAGCGTTTCTACGATGCGGAGAAGGCTGTGGATGACCAGACCCTCAGCGAAATCCTGTGGGCGGCATGGGGGGTGAACCCCGCCGGCAAGCGCACCATTGCCACCGCCCGCAACCTGCAGAACATGGGGCTCTACCTCCTCACCAAGGAGGGTACATGGCGCTATGACGGCGCTAAAAATTGCCTCGTCAAGGTGAATGATGTAAACCTCATCCCCCTCTGCGCCCAGCAGGAGTTCGTCTACGACGCACCTGTGCACCTGCTCTACACCGCGGTGGATGATAAGTGGGGTCGCTGCCACGTCGGCTCCGCCTACCAGAATGTCTACCTCTACGCTACCTCCAAGGGCCTCGCCACCGTCATCCGCGGCCTGATTGACGCCCCCGCGCTCACCAAGGCTCTCGGCCTTCAGGGCGACGAAAAAGTGATTATTCACCAAACGGTCGGTTACCCCGAGGGGGAATGAGCAATGATGTTCGACAAATCGGGGATTTGTAGATTTACTATGTACTAGGTACTATGTACTATTTTTGAATAGAG
>JAKSOV010000064.1 GCA_024405415.1 Akkermansia sp. | reverse complement strand
CAAAAATAGTACATAGTACCTAGTACATAGTAAATCTACAAATCCCCGTTTGTCGTATTCCCTTCCCTCCTATGTCCCCCTTTTTTCTTGAAGCGCGGCGGGCCGGGGTGTACACTCGGCGGCGTGAAGAACAACCGCCACATCCTCCTGCTGCTGTCCGTGCTGCGTTTCGGGCTGGGGGCGTTTTTCCTATTCACGGCGCTTGCCAAGGTGCGGCATTTGGATGAGACGGCGGATTTCCTGACGCGCAGCGCTATCCTCCCGGATTTCTTCTCCCTGCCGCTGGCCTGCATCGGCGTGGCTATGGAGCTGGTGGTGGCTGTATGTCTGCTGCTGCGCTTTTCCTACCGCGGGGCCTCGGTCTGGGGCGCGGTGATGAGCGGCGTGTTTCTGCTGCTCTACATGCAAGCGTGGGCTCGCGGGCTGGAGCTGAGCTGCAACTGCCTCGGCGATACGCACGAGATTGTCAACTACCCGCTCGACACGGGGCTGCGCCTCCTGCTGCTCTCGGCCATGGTGCTGTTGGTGTGGGATGCCCGCAGCCACAACGCTCCCCGCAAGGTGCAGCACTTTGATTTCTCCCACGCGGACGACTGACCCTCACATTCCCCTTGCCACAAGGGAAATGCTGTGTTTTAATAATCCCGTGAAGCGGCTTTTGTCCGCTTCGCAGAGTCCTCGGGAGGCGGCGTGGGCGCCGCAGGAAATAGAAGGGAAAGCGCGGTGAGAATCCGCCGCTGTGCCGCAACCGTGTTGCACGCCGCAAGGGGTGCTGAGTCGGAATGCCTTGCCCGAACAGGGACTCGCTGAACCTTGGCGCGGCGATGCACCGCGCCACAACCCGGCACCACAACACACATGAAACACACCATGATGGCTCCCGTGCAGGGAGTCTCCCGCGCCGTGCTTGCCCTTGCTTTGGCAGGCTCCTGCGCTTTCGCCGCAGCGGAAGCGACCTCCGAAACACCCGCCGAGGACGCCGTCCTCGCCCCCGTCACCGTCTCCGCGCACGGCGTCTCCGTGCCCTATGACCGCACGGGTGTTTGCGTCTCCGTGCTCGATACGGACACCCTGCGCGATAAGCAGGGTATCACCACTCTCTCCGATGCCCTCACCACCGTGCCCGGTGTCTTTGCCTTGCCCGGCGGCGGCAGCAACCAGCATGGTAATGTCTCCAACATCGCCATCCGCGGCATCAGCGGCAATACAGCCACCCTCACCATGATGGACGGTATGCGCCTCTTTGAAACTACGGGCGGCATGAACAGCACGCCCAATGTCATCGGCCGCACCACGCTTTTCGGGCTGGGCAATGCCGAGGTGCTGCGCGGTGCTCAGGGCGCCATCTATGGCGGCGGCGCCATGGGCGGTGTTATCTGGATGGAGACCCCCGAAGGTACGGCGGATAAACCCGCCCTCACCCTCTTCAATGAATACGGCAGCTTTGATTCCTACACGGGCAATGTCACCGCGCAGGGTCGCCAAGGCAAGCTGGCCTACTATGTTTCCGGTACCTATGAGCACACCAACAACGACCTGCGCCATGCCGATGGCAGCTCCCCTGCCGTCAAGCACGCGGGGCGCTACACGAATGCCGCAGAGGCCGTGCGCCTCGACTACCACGCAAACGAGGACAACACCCTCACCTTCACCTACCGCCGAGAGGACGCTACCTACCACCGCGCCTTCCCCTATGTCCTCTATAGCCCGACGTATGACCCCATCGGGCAGGATACCGCCGCGCCTACCTATGACTTCCGCTCGCAGCTGGTGACGCTCAAGGGGCAGAGCCGCCTCAACAAGCATGTCACCACATCGCTTCTGGTGGGATACTACGGAAGCGACTCCGATTTCGGCTACGATGCCTCCGCCGGTAACGAGGTGCGCTACAATCTCCGCAACGTGCAGGCGGATTGGCGCAATGTTATCACGTGGAACGAGCGGCACAGCACCACGGCCGGCATCGGCTGGACACGCAGCGATTATGCCTCCCGCACCACCTCCAAAGGCTCCACCTACAGCAGCGCGGATGATACCTTGGAGAATATTTATGCCTTCTACGCTGAGCACCGCTACAGCCCCGTGAAGAACTGGGACAACACGTTGGCGCTGCGCGTTGATGAAAGCACAACCTTCAACACTCTCACCACAGCCCGCGCGGCGAGCACCTACCGCTTCAACCGCGAGCGTACGCGCGTCTTCGCCTCGGCAGGCCGCGGCTACCGCGCCCCCGGTTCCTTCCAACGCGCGGCGGGTACCCGCAACACGGCGTGGGGCCTCTACCAAGGCAACCCGAACCTCCGCTGCGAGACCAGCCGCAGCGCGGACATCGGTATCGAACAGGCGGTCGGTGAGAATCATAGTGCTACCGCTACTCTCTTTGTTGCGCGCACGGATAAGGCTATCTATACCTATACCGACTTCAACACCTACCCCTACCCCTACACCTTCGCCAACTCTACCGGTCATTGGACCTCTCAGGGTATCGAGCTGACCTTGCAGGGGACATGGGAGAAGGCGTGGAACACCGGCTATACCGTGGCATACACCTACACGCAGCCCAAGCGTCAGGATAATTATAAGGACAAGGCTATCCCCTACAGCACGCGTCAGATGTGGAACGCGGATATTCACACCTCTCCGCTGCCCGGTCTCACCACGGGTATCGGCCTGACGGCAGCCGCGCAACGCATGGACTACGGTCTTAACCGCGTGGATGATTTCTGCACCCTGCGCTGGTATGCCCGCTACGAAGTGAACGAGCACCTGAGTCTGCACCTGCGCGTGGAAAACCTCACGGATGAGAAATTCGTCAGCGAGTTCTCCTACCATGACCCTGCTTGGTCGGTGCTGAATCCCGGCGTAGGTGTCTACGGCGGTTGTACGCTGAGCTTCTGATGAAGGGCTGAAAACATGCGGTTGCTGCGCTATTGGCTGCCCCTGTTGTTGTTGCTCGCCGCCGCGGCGTGGTGGGCAACGCAGGGGGGGCGTGCGCCCGTGGCGCAGGCAACTGCGCTCTGTGATGAACCTGCCCCGTACCCCGCCGACATGGACGCGCGGCTGGGGCGGGTGCAGGGCATGGCGCTGGCCGTGCGGGCGGCGGGCGAGTTGCCCGCGGGGCTTGCGTGGCAGGACGGGGCAGGGGAGCCGGAGATAGGCGACCCCGCCGCACAGAAAGGCGGCGTGCTCCGCGTGAGCAATGTCGGCCCCTATCCTGCCAACTTCCTTGCCTTCGGCAGCCCGGCGCCGCAGTTCTTCCACTACAATCTTTTCACCACGGTAGAGCTGCCCCTTGCAGCGCGCCACCCGCAGACGGGGGGCGCCATCCCCGGCACGGCGCAGCAGTGGGCGGTGCAGGGGAATACCGTGTACTTCCGCCTGCACCCCGCCGCGCGCTACAGCAACGGGCGCCCGCTGCGTGCGGCGGACTATGTGCTGGGCGCGCTGCTGCGCGCGGAGTGCGGGGATGCGGGCTTCGAGCAGCTGAGGAACGCCGCGGAGGCGCTGGAGGCGCGCGGGCAGGACGTGTTGGTGCTCTCCCTGCGCCGCCCCCTGTCGGTGCCCGCGGCAGCGGCTCTGTTGCATGCGGCGGAGCCTGCTTTCTACGCCGAGTTCGGCAGCGACTATCGCACGCGCTACGCCGACCGTGTGCCGCCGACTACAGGCGGTTACACCCTCGGCCGTACCGAGCGAGGGCGCATGGCAGAGCTGGTGCGCGTGCGCGATTGGTGGGCGCGCGAGCTGCCATACTACCGCTTCACCTGCAACGCTGACAGCATCGAGCACCATTTCCTCACGGATGAGGCGCAGGCATGGGAGTTCCTGCTGCGCGGCAAGCTCAACCTGCTGCAGACCCGCAACGTGAGCCTGTGGCAGCAGCGCCTCCCCGAGTTGGAGGCGGCGGGCTTGCAAACGGCGACCTTCCGTGCGGACTACCCCATGCCGCCTTACGGCGTCGCGCTGAATGCGGAGTCCTTACCCTCCGCCGAGCTGCGCCGCGGGCTGCTGCACGCCATGGACATGGACGCCGCCGTCCGCCTCCTCTTCTGCGGGGAGGGGGAGCGCTTGCCGACTTTCCACACGGGCTACGGCCCGCTGACACCCCGCCGGACGCCGCGCTGCACCTATGACCCCGCCGCCGCCCGCGCGGCTTTCGCCGCCGCGGGGTACACGCAGGCGGGGGAGGACGGCATCCTCCGCAACGCTGCGGGAGAGCGCCTGAGCGTGCGCTTCACCTACACGCCGAACGACAAGACGAGCACCCTTGCCGCTGCGCTGGCGCAGAGCGCGCGCCGCTGCGGGGCGGAGCTGGTGCCCGAGCCTGTGGCGTGGCAACAAGCTGCGCGGCAGCAGCAGGAGGGGCGCTATCAGCTCCTCTTCTGGGCCACGGTGGCCCCCGCGGAGCCGATGCCCGCGCGCTTCTTCCACAGCCGAGCCGCGGGGTATGACGCCCCCTTCCGCGTGCATGATGCGGAGCTGGATGCCCTCATCGACGCCTATGAGCAGACGCGCGGGGCGGCGGAACTCGCTGCCGTGGACCGCCGCGTGGCGGAGCTGGCCGTGTGGCTGCCCGGCTGGCAGGAGAACCGCATCTACGCCGCCCACGCGCCGAAGGTTCGCTTCCCCCGCGACTTCACTCCCGCTCTCTACGAACTGACGGAAACCCACCTCTATTGGATAACCCACTGATGCTCACGCCCGCCCATCCCCTGCGCTCGCGCTTTACCCCGCTGTGGCTGCACCGCCGGCAGCTGCGGCGGGCGCGGCTCTGCGCTTGGCTGACGGGTCTCGTTTTGTCGGTGGGCGTCGTTGCGTTGCGCTGCTGGGAGCCGCGCGCCTTGTGGCAGAGCGAGGGGCAGGAGGGAGCCTTTGTCGGTATCCCCTACATGGCTGAGGAGGTCGAGCCGCCCGCCGCCCGCTCCGCAGCGAGAAAAGCGCTCGCCCTCCCCGCCGCGCCCCCGAGCGCTCCGCCCGCCCTCGCCGTCTCCGCCGAGCTGCCCGAGGCGGAGCCGCTGCGCGAGCAGGAGCTGGTGGAGAATATCCCCGCAGAAGCCGAGCCGTTTACCTTGGAAGCGGAGGAGACTTTGTCTGCCCCGCCGTCACCCCACCCCGTCGCCGTCCGTCGCCGCGCTGTGACCGGCGCGGCGGAGGCTCCCCTCACTCCCCCCGCCTATCGCGAGGCGCCCAAGCCGCCCTATCCGCCCTCCCTGCGTGCCCGCCGCATCAGCGGCAGCGTGGGGGTGCGCATCGCCGTCTCGGCGGAGGGGGTGCCCACGGAGGTCACCGTCACCACCCCCGATGCTCACGCCGAATTCGAGCGCATCGTGCGCCGCTGGATTCTCGAGCGCTGGCGTTTTCAGCCCGCCCGCCGCGGCAATGCCCCCGTGGCCTCCACCGTGCAGACGCGGGTGGATTTTGTGCTCGATTAGCCGAAAGTGCTGTTTTTTCTGCTTTTCGGGCAAGAAATTCTGTGATTTTGCTTGACGGTGGGCCGAACGCCGTGTAAACTGGCCGCCCCGCACTACAGGTGTAGTGTGGCTCGAACACGTAACTAAACAACACACACACGATGAAAACCCATGTGAAGAAAGGTGACAACGTTCTCGTTATCGCCGGCAAGAACAAGGGCAAGCGTGGTGTCGTGACGTCCGTGAACGCTGCTAAGCAGACCGTGATTGTTGAGGGTGCCCGCATCCTCAAGAAGGCCACCAAGCCCTCCGAATCCGATCCCGAAGGCGGCATCAAGGATATTGACGGCCCCATCCACATCTCGAATGTGAAGAAAGAGAGCTGATGCCGAAAGGCACTAAGCTCCGCGCTTAAGCCATCAACAACAACTAATAACAACAAGAGCTGACCCGCTAAAATTATGAGCACACCTACATTGCTTACATACTACAAGGAGAAGGTCGTTCCGGCCCTCCAGGCGAAGCATCAGTACGCCAATGTGCACCAGATTCCCCGTCTTGAGAAGATTGTGGTGACGACGTGCATGGGCAAGGCTGCCGACCGCAAGCAGGCGGTCGAAGACGCCGTTGCTGAAATCGCCAAGATCACCGGCCAGAAGCCGGCCCCCACCTACGCCCGCAAGAGCGTGGCTAACTTCAAACTCCGCGAGGGTGAAATCCTCGGCGCCCGTGTGACGCTGCGCTCCACCCGCATGTGGGAGTTCCTCGATCGCTTCATCAACATCACGGCCCCGAACATCCGTGACTTCCGTGGTCTGCCCACCAAGTCCTTCGACGGCCGCGGCAACTACGCCATCGGTATCGCTGATCAGTCCATCTTCCCTGAGATTGAGCTCGACCAGATCAAGCGCAACATCGGTTTCGACATCATCTTCGTGACGTCCGCTCCTACGGATGAAGAAGGTCGCGACCTGCTCGCGGAGCTGGGTATTCCCTTCCGCAAGCCCTCCAAGAAGACTGAAGAAAACGCCTAACCTTTTATACGACCATGGCAGTATTAAGTGATCCCATCGCTGATTTCCTCTCCCGAGTGAAGAACGCCGGCATCGCCCGCAATGAGTCTTTCACCGCTCCCCACTCCAAGATCAAGGCCGAAATCGCCCGCATCCTTGCGGAAGAAGGCTACATCTGGTCCTACGAAGTGCAGGGCGAGGGCAAGGACAAGGTCATCAAGGTGAAGACCAAGTTCACCCCCGAGGGTAAAGCTATCGTTACGGACGTGAAGCGCTGCTCCAAGCCGGGCCGCCGCCAGTATGTCCACTCCGCCGATATCCCCACCGTGATGAACGGTCTGGGTATCTCCATCGTTTCCACCTCCGCCGGCCTGATGACGGGCGCCAAGGCCCGCAAGCAGCAGATCGGCGGCGAGCTCATCGCTCTTGTCTGGTAAGTAACCCCTAACCTGTAGAACAAGAAAATGTCTCGAGTAGGTAAGAAAGTTATCGCTATCCCCGCCGGCGTCACCGTGACCATCGCGGGCAGCACCGTTACCGTCAAGGGCGGCAAGGGCGAACTCAGCTGGACGATGCCCGAGGGTATCTCCGCCGCTGTGGAAGGCTCTGAGCTGACCGTCAGCCGCGCGGATGAATCCCGCAAGCTGCGCGCCCTGCACGGCACGAACCGTTCTCTCCTCGCCAACATGGTCGAGGGTGTCTCCAAGGGCTTCGTCAAGGAGCTTGAAATCGTGGGCGTGGGCTTCAAGGCCGCCGTCAAGGGCAAGGCCCTCGACCTCGCTCTCGGTAAGTCCCATCCCATCCTGCACCCCATCCCCGCCGGCCTGACCGTCACGGTCGCCGACAACACCAAGATCAAGGTGGAGGGTGTCGACAAGCAGGTTGTCGGTCAGTTCGCTGCCGAAGTGCGCGGTTACTATCCGCCGGAGCCCTACAAGGGCAAGGGTGTCCACTATGTGGGCGAGCACATCCGCCGTAAGGAAGGCAAGAGCGTCGGTAAGTAATTATTCCCATAAAACCTCAGAAAGTTTACAAGAATATGAGCACACTCAATCGCAAAGCCGTCCGCAAGCACGTTCATACGCGTATCCGCAAGAAGATTTCCGGTACGCCCGAGCGTCCCCGTCTGGCTGTCAACTTCTCCAACCAGCATGTCTATGCTCAGGTGATCGACGACACGAAGGGCCACACCCTCGTTTCCGCCTGCACCAAGCAGCTTGACCTCTGCGCCGCCAACAAGGACACCGCCGCCAAGGTGGGTGCCGCCGTTGCCGAGCGCGCGCTGGCCGCCGGTATCACCGAGGTCGTCTTCGACCGTGGTGGTTTCCTCTACACGGGTAAGGTCAAGGCCCTGGCCGACGCCGCTCGTGAAGCCGGTCTCAAGTTCTAATAGAAAGGTCTGACACAACATGAACACTGAAGAAACGAAAGCTCCGGAAGCCGAAGCCGCGACGACGCCCGCCGCTGCTCCCCAGGGCCGCGGTCCCCGCGCTCCCCGTCGTGACGGCAACCGCAACGGTCGTGGCCCCCGCCGCGACGGTGGCCGCCGCAACGAGACTCCCGCTGAGGAAGGTCCCCAGCTGATGGAGAAGGTTGTGTACGTCAACCGTTGCGCCAAGGTGGTCAAGGGTGGCCGCCGCTTCTCCTTCTCCGCCCTCATCGTGGTGGGCGACCAGAAGGGCAAGGTCGGCTACGGTTTCGGCAAGGCCAACGAGGTCTCCGATGCCATCCGCAAGGGCACGGACGCTGCTAAGCGCGCCATGAAGTCCGTGGTGGTGGTGAACGACACCATCCCCCACGAGACCTACAGCGAGTTCGGCGGCGCCAAGATTGTTCTCAAGCCCGCCGCCTCCGGTACGGGTCTGGTGGCCAGCGCCAAGGTTCGTTCCGTCCTTGAGGCCGCCGGTGTGAACAACATCATCGCCAAGTCCCTCGGCTCCTCCAACGCTGCTAACGTGGTGAAGGCTACGATGCAGGCTATGCTCTCCATGCGCACGGCCGATCAGATTCTCTCCGCCCGTGGCAAGAAGAAGAAGGACGCCGCCATCTGAGTTTAACAACCTATCCCCGATTTTACGAATATGTTGACTCTCGATACACTCGCTCCCAACCCCGGCGCCAAGCATCGCAAGAAGCGCCTCGGTAACGGTGAAAGCTCCGGCCTCGGCAAGACCTGCGGCAAGGGCAACAAGGGCCAGAAGGCTCGCTCCGGCGGTTCCATCCGTCCGGGCTTCGAAGGCGGCCAGATGCCCCTGCATCGTCGTCTGCCCAAGAAGGGCTTCAACAACGCCCGTTTCCGCGCTGAGATTGCCATCGTGAACCTGAACCAGCTCGAAGCCTTCTTCGAGGCAGGTGCCACGGTGACCGAGAATGAGCTGCGCGCCGCCGGCCTCGTCAAGGGCAATGCGGACGCCGTCAAGCTCCTCGGCAACGGCAACCTCTCCAAGGCTCTCAACGTGACCGTTGATTTCGCCTCCGCCTCCGTGGCCGCCAAGATTCAGGCCGCCGGCGGTACCCTTACCATCCTCTCCGCGAGCGCTGAGTAAGGTTTCGCGGGGGCAACCCCGCGTCTGAAAAATCCTCACACAGAGCCGGGCAGCGCAGCGCTGCCCGGCACCTGTGTAAGAACGGGGGAGGGGCTTTTTAGAGGCTTACTCCGTTCCGGTAGGGTGAATAATATCCTGCCGACATGCCCTGAGGTCGGGGTGGGCTGCTGCCTGATGAGCTGCCCGAATGACCGCGCTGCCACACCACTTTTCGTTAACGACCAACACTACAGAAAACGATGATTTCTGCGTTTGCCAACACTATGAAGGTTCCCGAGCTGCGGAGCCGCATTCTTTTCACCCTCGCCATGATTGTCATCGTGCGTCTCGGTGTGCATCTGCCCCTGCCGGGTGTGGATGTGCAGACGCTCACGGAGTACATGGCCCGCGCCACGCAGGACGGCGACAGCCCCCTCGGCGCCCTTGGCGCGATTCTGACGATTTTCTCGGGCGGCGGTCTGCAGCAGTGCGGTATCTTCGCTCTGGGTATCATGCCCTATATCTCCGCCTCCATTATGACCCAGCTCATGGGCGCCGTGCTGCCCAGCTGGCAGAAGATGCTGCGCGAGGAAGGCGGCCGCCAGAAGATGACGAAGTACACCCGTATCCTCGCCATCATCATTGCCATCATTCAGGGCTACTTCCTGACGCAGACGCTGCGCAACCCCTCCTCCATCGGTTTGGACTGCGGTGACCTCGTGATGACCCCCGGCATCATCTTCACCCTCACGACCATCTTCATCATCGTGACGGGCACGATGTTCCTCATGTGGATCGGTGACCAGATTACCGAGCGCGGCGTGGGCAACGGCATCTCGCTCATCATTTCCGTCAACATCATCCACTCCCTGCCCGGTGCTTTCTCCGTGGCGTGGAAGACCTGCGTGATGCGCGGCACGGAAATCAATCCCCTCGGCTCCCTCGGCATGGTGGCCCTCATCCTCTTCATGGTGCTCGTGGTGGCTCTCGTGGTGACGGTGAGTGTGGCCCAGCGCCGCATCCCCGTGCAGTACGCCAAGCGCGTGATCGGCCACGGCAAGATGACGCAGGGCGGCACGCAGTACCTGCCCCTCAAGCTCAACTACTCCGGCGTGATGCCCGTTATCTTCGCCACCGCCATCCTTGCTCTGCCGCAGATGCTGGTGTCTCAGGTCTTCTCGCAGGACAGCTGGATTCACGGCTTCGTCTCCAACTGGCTCTCCCCGAATGATGTGTACTACTACCTCATCTCGGCGGTGATGATTTACTTCTTCTCCTACTTCTGGGTGGCTACCATGTTCAACCCCTCCCAGATTTCCGAGGACCTGAAGCGCAGCGGCGGCTACATCCCCGGCGTGCGCCCCGGCCAGCCCACGGCTACCTTCCTCGACCAGACGATGAGCCGCCTGACCTTCGCCGGCTCCCTCTTCCTCACCCTCATCTACTTCCTGCCGAGCTTGCTTTCCGTCTGGGGCGGTCTGCCCATGCTGGTCACGCAGTTCTTCGGCGGCACCTCCCTGCTGATTCTCGTGGGTGTGCTCCTGGATATGATGCGCCAGATTGAGGCGACGCTCCTCCAGCGCAACTACGACGGCTTCATGAAGAAGGGCCGCATCCGCGGCAAGTATGCCCACCTTCAGGGCACGGGTGACGCTGCCGATTCCAAGGGCCTTGTGGTGCTCTGGATTGTCATCGCCGTCATCGTGCTTGCCGGCGCCGTCATCATGGCCGCCTAAGGGCAACGAATATCCATTTTTCGACCATCCGCACGGCAGGTGCCCTGCGGATGGTTTTGTTTTCCGCCCAGCGACAAAGGGGGATTTGTAGATTTACTATGTACTAGGTACTATGTACTATTTTT
>JAKSOV010000063.1 GCA_024405415.1 Akkermansia sp. | reverse complement strand
ATTCAAAAATAGTACATAGTACCTAGTACATAGTAAATCTACAAATCCTCGTTTGCGCATTGACCCGGCGCGGTCGGCGTGGTAGAGTCTGAGCAACAGAATATCACCATGGAAGAGGCTCAGGAACAGAGCATCCGCAGGATGAGCGACACACTCGCCAGCCAAGTGGCGGCGGGCGAGGTCGTGGAGCGTCCCGCCTCCGTAGTGAAAGAGCTGGTGGAAAACAGTATTGACGCAGGAGCGCACGCGGTGCGCGTGGAGATTCGCCGCGGCGGCATCTCGCTCATCCGCGTGACGGACGACGGCAGCGGCATGAGCCCCGCGGATGCGGAGATGTGCCTGCAACGCCACGCCACCAGCAAGCTGCTCACGGTGCAGGATTTGTTCGATATCCGCCACCTCGGTTTCCGCGGCGAAGCCTTGCCGAGCATCGCCTCCGTCTCGCAAATGAGCATCACCACCCGCCGCGCGAAGGATGTGGAGGGCCGCCGCATTCTCTGCAACGGCGGCGAGACGGAACCCGCCCAAAGCGCGGGCTGCGCCCCCGGCACGGACATCAGCATCGCCAACCTTTTCTACAACACTCCCGTGCGCCGCAAGTTCCTCAAGAGCGAGGAGACGGAGAGCGGGCATGTGGAGCACCAAGTGAAGCTGCATGCGCTGGCCTACCCCGAGGTGCGCTTCACCTTTGTGCGCGACGGGCAGACGGTCTTTGACCTGTCCGCGACGACGGATTTGCGCCGCCGCATTGCGGGATTTATCGGGCAACAGGAGGCGGAGACACTCATGCGCATCCGCCCCACGGAGGCCCCGGGGGTGCGCGTCACGGGCTTTTTGATGCCGCTCTCCGCCGCGCGCCGCAACCGCAAGATGCAGTTCTTCTTCCTCAACGGCCGTCCGATTGAGGACAGCTTTGTGACCCGCGCCGTGCGCGACGGCTACGGCGGTTTCCCCACGGGGCTGCACCCCGCCCTCTTCCTGTATCTGGAGGTGGAGCCCGCGCTCGTGGATGTGAACGTGCACCCTGCCAAGCGCGAGGTGCGCTTCCGCCGCCCGGCGGAAATCACCATGGCGGTGATGGATGCCGTGGCGGGCACGCTGGCACAGCACGCCCGCGGCGAAAACGAGTGCGAGACCCCCGCCCCGCAGGAGGAAGCCCCCCCTGCCTCAACCGCGCCTACTCCCGCAGCCTCCGCGGCTCCGCCCCCTGCTGCACCGGCGCCCGAGAAAAAGCCTTTGGTGCTGCGCCCCTTGTTGCAGCCCGTGCTCGCGCCTCAGCAGAAAGAGCTGCACCTGCCCCCCTCCGAGCCGAAGCACAAGGAAGAGTCCGCCCCCGCGGCTCAACGCGAGCCGCACACCGCGCCGCGCCCGATTTCGCCCGTACCCTCCCCCGCACCGCAAGAAGCCCCTGCACCCACGGCGGAAACGGACCCAGCCCTGCCGCACTTCCGCTTCCTCGGCATGTTGCACGGCCGCTACGCCCTCTTCGAGAACGCGGAGGGCATGGTGATGATGTCCCCCCGTGCGGCGCGCGAGCGCATCATTTTCGAGCGCCTGGCCGCCACGAACAAGCAGCCGCTCATCTCCCAGCGCCTGCTGGTGCCCGAGCTCATCGAGCTGGATGCCCGCGACATGGGTATTGCCATGGAGGTGAAGCCCCAGCTGGAGCGCGCAGGCTACGCCGTCTCCGTGTTCGGACGCAACACCCTGCGCGTGGAGGCGGTACCCGCCATCCTGCCCCTCAAGCAGGCCGCCCCCTTCCTCAGCGAGTTACTGGGCGTGTTTACGAGCGGCGGCGTGCGGCTCAACCGTGCGCGCAACCCCTTCGAGCCCTTTGCTCTGCAACTGGCCCACCGCTACGCCGCGCAGGAGGATTTGGCACCTTGGCTGGCCTCACCCCTATCTCTGTTGGCGGATTTGCTACGCTGCGAAATCCCCTACTGCACGCCTAACGGCCGCCCCACGCTGCTACCTTTCCCGCTGACGGAAATCGAGCGCCGCTTTGCAGCACGATAAAGGCGCGATTTGACGCGCTGCTTTCTTGACTTCCCGCACGCGGGTGATAGGATAGGGGCAATCTCTTTTTGTTATGTCTACGATTCGCCCCTTTGCTGCGCTGCGTCCGCCCAAAGCCTATGCCGAGCAGGTCTCCTGCCTGCCCTACGATGTCATGAACCACGAGGAAGCCTGCGCCATGGCGGCGGGCAATGCCTCCAGCTATCTCCACATCTGCCGCGCGGATATCGACACGAGCGAGGCCGCCATCCACGAGCCCGAAACCTACGCCAAGAGCCGCGAGAACCTCGAAAACTTCCTGAAGCAGGGCTTCCTCATGCGCGAGGAAAAGGCCTGCTACTACATCTACCGCCAAATCATGTGGGGGCGCGTGCAGACGGGCATCGTGGGCTGCGCCAGCGTGGATGAATACGCCGACGGCACCATCAAGAAGCACGAGCTGACCCGCAAGGAGAAGGAGCTCGACCGCATCAATCACTTCGATACCTGCTCCGTGCAGACGGAGCCCGTGTTCCTCGCCTACCGCAAGCACGAGGGCATCTCCGCCGCCATCCGCGAGTGGATTAAGTTCCACAAGCCGGAGTACGACTTCACCTCCGACGACGGCGTGACCCACATCCTCTGGCCCGTGGATGATGACGCCGTCATCGAGACCATCCGCAAGGGCTTTGAGGAAGTGCCCGCTCTCTACATCGCCGACGGCCACCACCGCACCGCCAGCAGCGCCGCCGTCTCCGCCAAGCGCCGCGCCGAGCACCCCGACTACACGGGCGACGAGGAGTTCAACTACCTCATGGCCGTGACCTTCTGCGACGAAGACCTCTTCATCATGGACTACAACCGCGTGGTGGGCGACCTGAACGGCCACACACACGCGTCCTTCATGGCCGCCATCGCGGACAAGTTCACCGTGACGCCCGCGAAGACGGGGGCACCCCACCACCCCCGCGCCAAGCACGAGTACGGCATGTACCTCGGCGGCGCCTGGTATATCCTCACCGCCAAGGAGGGTTCGTTCAACGCCGCGCACCCCATCGAGAGCCTGGACTGCGCCATCCTCCAGAGCAACCTGCTCGCCCCCGTGCTCGGCATCGACGACCCGCGCACCAGCCCCCGCATCGACTTCGTGGGCGGCATTCGCGGGCTGGAGGAGCTGGAACGCCGCACGGGCGAGGGCGTGGCTTTCGCGCTCTACCCCGTCACCATGGCGGACCTCTTCAACGTGGCCGACAGCGGCGAAATCATGCCGCCCAAGTCCACGTGGTTTGAGCCCAAGCTCCGCAGCGGCCTCTTCGCCCATGAAATTGAGCGATAAATCTTAAATCAAAAATCACATATTTCTTATCACAAATTCCCATGAAAATCCTCATTCCCACCAAGCTGGATAAAGCCGCCGCCGCCACCCTGACCGCCGCAGGCTATGATGTCGTGCAGAACGATTCCGACCCCATCGAGGCGCAGGTTGCCGCCAACCCCGATGCCGCGGGTCTCATCGTGCGCTCCGAGAAGGTGCCCGCCGCCGTCATCGATGCCCTGCCGTCGCTGAAGTGCGTGATTCGCGCGGGTGCCGGCTACGACAACATCGACTTCGTGTACGCCCGCACCAAGGGCATCGACGTGATGAACACCCCCGGTGCCAACTCCAACGCCGTAGCGGAGGAAGTGATTGCGATGATTCTCGCCGCGTTCCGCCACCTCGTGCCTGCGGATGTCACCACCCGCGCCGGCGAGTGGAACAAGAAGAAGTACATGGGCCGCGAGCTCACGGGCAAGACGGTCGGCATCCTCGGTCTCGGCAACATCGGCCGCCTGCTGGTGAAGCGTCTGCAGGGCTTTGAGTGCAAGGTGCTCGGCTACGACCACTTCCTCTCCAAGCAGCGCGCCCTCAACATCGGCGCCACCCCCACCGAGCTGGACGAAATCTTCTCTACGGCGGACATCATTTCCATCCACGTGCCCGGCGGCCCCGCCACCAAGAACATGATCAACGCCGAGCTCATCGGCAAGATGAAGGACGGTGCCATGCTCGTCAACTGCGCCCGCTACGGCGTGGTGGATGAGGACGCCATCCGCGCCGCCCGCGCCGAAGGCAAGAATATTATCTACTGCACCGACGTGCATCCCAAGGACACCGCCGCGCAGCAGCCCAGCGCCGATGTAGCGGACGTGATGCTGCCCCACCTCGGTGCCAACACCAAGGAGGCCAACAAGAAGGCTGCCCTCCAGGCCGCGCAGCAGATGGTGGACTACTTCACCAGCGGCGACACCACCGCCGTCATCAATGCCGAGAAGCCCACGAACCTCAACCCCGCCCACCTGCACCTTGCGGAGCAGCTCGGCAAGCTCGCCTACCTCGCGGGCGGTTCCCTGCCCATCCGCCGTGTGGAATGCACCTACTACAACAACCTGCGCAGCTTCCGCAAGTGGTTCACGCCGTGGATTCTGCAGGGTGCCGTTCCCGGTGCGGAGCACGGTCTCATGCCCGCTGCGGCAGAGGCTTCTTTCCGCGAGCACGGCATCGTGTTCAAGGCCCGCGAGCCCAAGGACGACAAGCCCTATGATGACGCCCTGACGCTGGAGCTCTTCATGGAAGAGAACGGCGAGCAGAAGCGCGTGAGCGTGCGCGGCACCCTCATCGACGGCAAGCCCGTTGTCTCCCGCATCGGCTCCTTCGACCACCTCTACGCCGAGCTCGGCGGCGACTCCCTTGTGCTCCGTTACAAGGATGCCCCCGGTGTCATCGCCATCATCGGTCAGGTGCTGGCGCAGGCAGGTATCAACATCGACAACATCATCGCCCCCCGCGACCCGATGAGCGGTGATGCCCTCGCCATCGTAAAGACGAACAAGCCCGTCAGCCCCGCCCAGGTGGAGACCATCTCCGCCGCCATCGGCGCCACGCTCGCCTTCGCGGTAAGCCTGTAAGGGAATTACAAATTACAAATTACAAATTGTGAAATTTGCGCGGCTTCGCCGCGATGACACAAAAACGGTCTGACGCAAGCGTCAGACCGTTTTCTTTTTTCTGCGCCGTCAGGCGCACAAATTCAAAAATTTGTAATTTGTAACTTGTAATTTGTCATTCACAGTTGGTGCTTGAAGTTATCACCAACCTTCAGCGACTTGATGAAGGCGACCAGCAGGTCGATGATGGACTGCACGTCGCCCATATCCGCCGTCTCCACGGGGCTGTGCATGTAGCGCAGGGGGAGGGAGAGACAGGCCGCAGGAACACCGCCGCGGGTGCGGTACACGAAGTCCGTATTCGTGCCGGTGAAACGGCCGGTGCCTTCGCGCTGCATGGGGATGCTTGCGGCATCCACCACGCGCTCGATGCGGGCGTTCACGTTGGGGTGGCAGGTGGGGCCATAGCTGAGCACGCCGCCCTTGCCGAGCTTCACGTCGCCGTAGCGGCCCTTGTCCAGCCCGGGGGAATCCGTGGCGTGGGTCACATCGATGCAGATGGCGGCATCGGGCTTCTGCGCGTAGGCCACCATGGTGGCACCGATGCAGCCGATTTCCTCCTGCACGGAGTTGACGAAGAGAATGTTCCACTCGGGCTTGATGCCCTGCTCCTTCAGCGCGCGGGCGGTCTCGGCGGTGATGTAGCCGCAGAGGCGGTCATCCAGCGCGCGGCAGACAAGACGCTTACCGTCGTTGAGCATCAGCGGGCCGTCGCAATACACGCCCGTGGTGCCGATGCGGATGCCGAGGGCTTCCACCTCCTCGCGGGAGTCGCAGCCGAAGTCCACATAGAGGTCCCATGTCTTGGGGGCCTTGTCACCGTCGTCGCGGATGTGGATGGCGGTGTTGCCCGTGATGCCGATGACCTCGCCGTCCGTGCCGATGAAGCGGATGCGGCGACCGCGGGCGATGGCCACGTCCGTGCCGCCGAGGCGGTCCACGCGCACAAAGCCGTTGTCATCGATGTAGCGCACGGTGAAGCCGATTTCGTCCGCATGGGCATCGAGCATCAGGGTGGGCGCGTTCTTCTTCTTACTCTTCAGGATGGCCCAGGCGCTGCCGTAGGCATCGCACTGCTGCTCATCGGTGTAGGGCGCGATGTACTTCGCCCAGATGCGCTGCCCCTCCATCTCCATGCCCGTGGGCGCGGCGTTGTCGAGGTATTCCTCCAGAAATTCCGTTGATTGTTTATCCATGTTTGTTGTGTGTTCAGGTGAAAGTTTTACAGTCTCATTTACAGTGCCATCATCGGTGCCATTTACAGTGCAATGCAATTGAATAGCCAATCCCTCAAAATATTGATTTTATACATTTTACAAGAAAATCATCAGTGCCATCATCAGTGCCATCATCGGTGCCATTTACAGTATCATGTCTCATGACCTTCTTCGACAATCCAATGCCCGGACTTAGCTGTGCCTTCTCTTCTGATGAGTGCTAACTGCTGCAAATAGTCGACATCTCGAGCAATCGTTCTACGGCTGACACGTGCATATTGTTCTAAATCTTTGTAGGAAGCCTGCGGGCGCACGCGCAGGTATTTCAGGATATTCCTCTGTCGTTCCGTTAATTCATGCGCTTGCGGCAGAGGTACGGGCGCGGGCAGCGCCGTTTCCTGCCGTTCAAAGCAAATCATCACATCCCTGCCCGTGAGGTCATAGGTGGGAGCCGCCACGCCGACACGGCTGCATTCCGCGCTCATTTTCTCAATACCGCGTCCCCATGACTCCACATACCCGGCACGGAAGAAAGCCCCCGCCAACGAAGGATTCAGGGGGTTGGAGCCATGTTTACCCCACAGTTTTGCTTCCGTCCATTCCGGCTCCAACTGCGCCTTGTTGAAGATATAGAGCTTGTCCTTGTACACGCTGATTTGGATGGGCACGCCGGCAGAATAATCCGCATGAATCAAGGCATTGTACAAAGCCTCTCGCACGGCATCCTTGGGGAAGGGATATTTTTCGACACGTGTCACCCCCTCGTAGGTGATGGGGGCCCGCATGTACTTGGTGTACAGCAAATCAATGACGCGCTCGGCCAGCATCATCAGCGAGCCGTGAAGCTCGTCCTGATAGGCAATCTCGGCGTGATTCTCAAAGTACCCAATCTTGACCCACGCCCCCGTAAACCAGCGTTCTGGGCGGCGGTGGAACAGCAGCAGAGCCGCGCGTTTCAGCTGTCCGTTGTCCAGCAGATTGAGCTTATCCAACAGCTCGGTGCGGCTCAGAGCTAAATCCTCCGGGCTCATGCGGTGGGTGGAAAGAGCTTTTTCGCGAAACAGCTCAAAACTCTCTTCATCCAGCTCCGCGGGGGTCACGCCATCCACGGGAACGGCATCCCAACGCAGCCCCGTCTTGCGCAGCAGAAAGTGCGTCAGAGCCGCGCCGATGAGCCGTTGCTTGGTGCTGCCGCTGCGGTAGTGGTATTCCCCCCTGTAGTTGACGGGGTAGGTCATGGGGGGAACCTGAATTTCCACAAAACGCTTGCCGCCCTCTTCCCGCAGGTTCACATCCACCATGACACCCATGGTGTCGCGCACCTTGTTGGGAATATCCTCGCAGAGCTTGCGGCATTCTTTGGCAGAGAGCCCCACGGTCTCGCCGCGGTCGTTCTTGCCGATGCAGATGCACCCGCCGTAGGCGTTGGCAAAACCGCATACCCAGCGGAGGTAGTCGTCATTCCACGACTCCTTCCACTCGGTATTCTGGTTTTCGGCGGGCAACACCTTGTTACATGTTCTTGTAGGCGATGTCGCTGCGGCGCTGGGAGCCGTCGAAGTCCACCTTGGCGGCCTCGGCGTGAGCGCGGGTGCGAGCTTCATCGAGCGTGGCACCCTGAGCGACGATGGCGAGCACGCGGCCGCCCGCCGTCACCCAGCCGGCTTCCGTCTGCTTGGTACCGCAGTGGAAGACGCGGGCACCGCAGGCATCCAGCCCGCTGATGACATCCCCGCTGTGGGAGGAGGCGGGGTAGCCCTTGGAAGCGAGGATGCAGCACACGCTCCAGCCCTCGTCAAAGGAAATGAGCTCAGGGGTGAAGACACCCTTCGCGCCGTTGAGGCAGAAGGTGGCGAGGTCGCCCTTGAGCAGAGGCATCACGGCCTCGCACTCGGGGTCGCCGAAGCGGCAGTTGTATTCAATCACCTTGGGACCGTTCGGCGTGAGCATGAGCCCGAAATACAGGAAGCCGCGGTAGGGCAGACCATCCTGCTGCAAGCCCGCCACGGTGGGGGCGACAATCGTCTCTTCGATGGTCTTGATGAGCTCGGGGGAAGCCAGCTGACGGCTCGCCACGGCCCCCATGCCGCCCGTGTTGGGGCCTTCGTCACCGTCCATCAGGCGCTTGTAGTCGCGGGCGGGGCAAAGAATGAGGTACTTGTCATCACAAATGGCACCGAAGATGGAGATTTCGGGGCCCGTGAGGAATTCCTCCACCAGCAGACGACCTTCGCCGAAACGCTTCTGAATAAAAACTTCGTTGAGGAACTCTTCCGCAGCGGCGGCATCCATGCAGACCGCCACACCCTTGCCAGCGGCCAAGCCGTCGAACTTCAGCACGGTGGGGTATTGCCCGTTGATGGCGGCGATGGCCTCATCATAGCTCGCCACGGCGGTGGCCATGCCCGTGGGGATGTGGTGGCGAAGAAGGAAGTCCTTGGCGAACTCCTTGGAGGCCTCCAACTGCGCGCTCTCTTTGCGGGGACCCCAGCAGGGGATACCCAGCGCGGCGCAGCGGTTGGCGAGACCGTCCTCCTTGACGAGGTAGCTCTCTTCACCCGCGACACAGAGGTCCACTTTATTGTCCACCATCCACTGCATGAGGCCATCGAAACCGTCCGCCTCGATGCGCGTGGCGGTGCGGCAGATGGCATCACTGCCGGGGAAGGAGTAGATTTCAGGCTGACAGGGACTCGCCGCGAGCGTCTCCACCAGAGCCTGCTCGCGCCCACCTTTTCCGATGACGGCGATTTTCATGTTGAGGATATTCTAGCAGACACCCCCGAAAAGGCAAGTAAGATGTACAGTTGAAACTCTTACGCGCAGTTTCGCACAACTGACCTCGCACATTGCTCTTGACAGTATCCGACCCATACCGTACATTCACCGCTGCATATTAATTTTCACCGGCCTCCCTGCACCATGATTTCCAAGTACTTTGAGCTGTGGCGCTATGCGTACGCCCTTCGTAAGCGCCTTGACATGCAGAAGGCTCAACCTTCTCGCCCCGCAGCATGGAGAAAGGCCCTGCTCAAACAGCAAAAGGGACATGCACAGTACACCGTTGTCTCCGCCTGTTATAATGTTGCGGCTTACCTCCCCGACTATTTTGACTCTCTCATCGGGCAGAGGCTGGATTTCCGCAACAATATCCGCATCATTTGTGTGGATGACGGCTCCACGGACGACACCGCCGAAATTATCCGCCGCTACGCCGAGCAATATCCCGACAATATCACTTACATCCGGAAGGAAAACGGCGGACAGGCCGGGGCCCGCAATCTCGGTTTGCGCCATGTCCGCACGCCGTGGGTCTGCTTTGTAGACCCGGATGATTTCTTGGATTACAACTGTTTCTATGAAACGGACAGACGCTTGGCACAGCACCCGGATGCCGCCGTCCTGTCCATGAATGTGGTGTTTTACCCGGAATCCAGCCGCCGTTTTATCCCCGGCCACCCCTTGTCCTATAAATACCGCGGCTCCTGCCGAGCCGTGCCCATTAACCGCATGGGCAACGACATTCAGCTTAGCCTTGCCTCCGCATTTTTCCGCACAGACATCATCCGCGAACACGGTTTGGAAAGCGATGAGCGCATCAAGCCCAATTTTGAGGACGGACATCTCATCACCAAATACCTGCTTTTCGCGCAGGATAAAGACATTCTCTTCCTACGCGATGCGAAATATTACTACCGCAAGCGATCCGCAGGGACCTCCACGCTGGATGGCAAGTACCGGCACAAAGAGCTCTTCCGCGACCTCATCCGATACGGCTATCGAGACATGCTGCACCTTTACGAAGAGGCAGGTATTACGCACGATTACGCCAAACGGGTATTCCTCTACGACATCATGTTCACGCTTCGGGACTGCCTGCTGCATCCCGAGATTACCGATATCCTCTCGCAGGAGGAAAAAGCGACCTTTATCGCCCTGCTGCATGACTGCTTTGCCTTCTTCTCCGCGGATGATATAGAGTGCATTAACATCAACGGCTTCAATTGGTTTTGGAAGCTTGCCGCGATGCGCTGTTTCCTCGGTCGGGAGACGGAGCTGAACATTGCCGTGCCCGTGCGCTATGACACCGCCCGCAAGGAGGTGTGGCTGCGCCTGTTCTGCGGAACATCCGCCCCTCACATCTCCGCAAGCATCGGAGAGCAGGAAGTTCCTGTCACCGAGGACAGCAAACGGCTATATCATCTGGCGGACGCCCTGCTGGCTGAGGAGCACATTCTCCGACTTCCCCTCACGGATGGGGCTCCCTTGCAGGTATGCTGCAACGGGAAACCTGCAGCCATCTGCCTGTGGCGCAGCCGCAGGGCGGACGGAGGCACCTGCAAGCCCGGGGAGCAGGTCGTGCCGTGGATTCCCGCACAACACGATTTCATCGTTAATGCGGCAGGTAAGAAAATCACCCGCTTTTTTGCCCCTGCTCCGGAGCATGATTTCTCGCTCTCCCTCACCCTGCTCCGCCGCGAATGGGGGAACGTGGACTCTGCCGCGCCCACACGCTTCATTCCTGCCCACATGTTCGGCGAAGACCAACACCTCTTGGATGAAGCGGGAGAGTAGAGACATCCCGACAAACGGGGATTTGTAGATTTACTATGTACTAGGTACTATGTACTATTTTTG
>JAKSOV010000062.1 GCA_024405415.1 Akkermansia sp. | reverse complement strand
GGATGGAAAACCCGTTCTGACGCAAGCGTCAGAACGGGTTCGTTATCTCGCGGCGACAGCCGCCGAACTTTACAAATAGTACCTAGTACATAGTACCTAGTAAATCCCTACAAATCCCCCTTTGCCGAAAGGATATACGGCATTTTAGATTAAATCAGTGTTGCCTTAGGGCTTGCTCTCGCTCCGCACCTGTGCTATGAAGGGGGCAACAACCACACTCTTTTTATGCAGACCATCTCCCTTGATGACCTGAATGTCAGCACCACCAAGCTCATCGGCAAGCAGTGGATGCTCATCACCGCCGGCACACCCGAAAAGTTCAATTGCATGACCGCCAGTTGGGGCGGTCTCGGTGTGCTCTGGGGCAAGCCCGTGGCCTACATCTTCGTGCGCCCCAACCGCCACACGGTCGGCTTCATCAACGAGCAGCCCTCGCTGACGCTCAGCTTCATGCCCGAATCCCACCGCGCGGATGTGCTCTTCTGCGGCCGCAACAGCGGGCGAGATACGGACAAGATGGCCCACACGAATCTGACGCCCGTCACTACGGAAACGGGGCTCGTGACCTACGCGGATGCGGAGCTGGTGCTGGAGTGCCGCAAGATGTTCAAAACGCGCCTACAGGAGGCCGATTTCCTCGATTGGAGCGAGGTCAGCCCCAAGTGGTATGCCGAGGACAATCCCCTGCACGACCTCTATATCTGCGAAATCACCCGCGCACTCGTTCCCTGAGCGGCGGCTCGGTGAGCGCAGCGCTTAATCCAAGGCGTAGCGCGCGGCAGCCACGGCGAGAAACACCGCCGTCTCCACGCGCAGAATGATGGGCCCGAAAGACGTGGGCGTGCAGCCTGCCGCCTCTGCGGCGGCGTATTCCGCGGGGGAGAAGTCGCCCTCCGGCCCGATGAGGATGAGGCAGTCCCGCTGCCCTGCGGCGCGAGCCCCTTCCAACACCTCGCGCAGCGGCAACGCCGTGGGGGAGATAGCGCCGTGTACCTTGAGTGCGGGCAAATCCGTGCGCTTGAGGAAGAGGGCAAAGGGCTGCGGCTCCTCCAGCACGGGCAGCTTGTTGACGCCGCATTGTTTGCAGGCCTCCAACACGGTGCGGCGCCATTTTTCCGTCTTTTTGGCGGCCTCTTTGGCATCGAGGCGCACGATGGTGCGCTCGGAGATGAGGGGGATGATGCGTGACACGCCCATCTCCACGGCCTTTTGCACAATGAGCTCCATGTTGGAGCCCTTGGGGATAGCGAGCGCCAGCGTGATGCCCGCCACGGGGGGCAGCGGGGGCAGAGGCTCGGTTTCGCCGAGTTGCAGCGTGCTGCCCGAACCACCGAGAACGGTGACAACGGCGCTGTGCCCCGCTCCGTCAAAAACCTCGCACTTATCGCCCGAGCGCAGGCGCATCACGCGCAGCGCGTGGTGCGCCTCCTCCCCCTCAATGAGGAAGGACGAGCCGGGAGAACAAGGAAAATGCGGGGCGTAGCAGCGGTGCATTGGGGAGATTTAAGATTGATAAATCTTAAAAAATTATTATTTCAAAAAGCGTGCGGCGCGCTTTTTGAAATCGGCCACCTCGGGCTGGTTGCTTTCCTTCAACGTGTCGCCGAAGGCCTTGAGAGCCTTCTCCTGTGCGCTGCTGAGCTTAGCGGGCGTCTCCACCTGCACTTCGACCATGAGGTCGCCGCGGCGACTGCTGCGCAGCTCGGGCATACCTTTGCTACGGACGCGGAAGATGGTGCCGCTGAGCGTCCCGGCGGGGAGTTTGAGCGTGGCGGGGCCGTCCAGCGTGGGCACGGTCAGCTCGCCGCCGAGGGCGGCCGTCATGAAGGGCACGGGAACGCTGATGTGCAGGTCATCCCCATCGCGGGTAAAGACGTCGTGCGGCTTGACCTCAAGGAACACGTAGAGATCGCCCGTCTCACCGCCGTGAGTGCCGGCATCGCCGTTGCCGCTGCTGCGCAGACGGGTGCCTGTGCTCACGCCGGCAGGCACGCGCAGGGTGATTTGCACATCCTTGTGGACGCGGCCTTCGCCGTGGCACTTAGCGCAGGGGTTGGAGATGGTTTGGCCCGCGCCGCGGCAGGTGGGGCAGGTGCTCTGCTGCACAAAGAAGCCGCTCTGGCGCGTCACCACGCCGCTGCCGTGGCAGGTGGGGCAGGTCTTGAAACCCGCCGCACCGTCCTTGGAACCGGTAGCGTGACACTCCTCGCAGGGCACAAGGCGCTCAATCTCAAGGCGTTTTTCGCAGCCTTTGGCCGCTTCCTCGAGCGTGATATCGAGGTCGTAGCGCAGGTCGCTGCCGGGCTGGCGGGGGTCCGCCTTGCGGCGTGCGCCGCCGCCGAAACCGCCGAAACCGCCGAAGCCGCCGCCGAACATCTGCGAGAAAATATCCATGGGATCGGTAAAGCCGCCGAAGCCGCCTGCTCCGCCCGCACTGCCCATGCCGCCGTTCTTGAAGGCCTCGTGGCCCATGCGGTCGTAGGCGGCGCGCTTATCCTCGTTGCTGAGCACCTCGTAGGCCTCGCCGATTTCCTTGAACTTCTCCTCCGCCTCCTTGTTGTCAGGATTGCGGTCAGGGTGGTACTTCATGGCGAGCTTGCGGTAGGCCTTCTTAATCGTATCGGCATCCGCGTTCTTCTCGACACCCAAGACGCTGTAATAGTCGTTAGCCATGGTCGGTAAAAAGGGTAGCGTTATCGTCAGCTTGTGTTACTCGGCGCTCTCGGCGGGCTGTTCTTCCTGCTTGGCGGCCGCCGTCACGACGTTGACGGGGCGCAGCAGACGACCGCGCAGGTTGTAGCCCTTGCGGATGATGCGGATGATGGTACCCTCGGGCTCATCGGAGGGTTCGCTCATAATCGCCTCATGCACGTTGTGGTCGAACATCCGGCCGACTTCGCAGGGGATTTCCTCCACGCCCTGCCCGCTCAGGAAATCCGCGAGCTGCTTCTGCACCATGCTCATGCCGATGTAAATCATAGACTTTGTGTCCTGACCCGCCATCATCATGCCCATCTCAAAATTGTCCACCACGGGCAGCAGCTCCTCAAGCAGGCCGCGGTTGGCATATTTGTTGAACTCCTCGCGGTCGCGCACGCAACGCTTGCGGTAGTTGTCATACTCCGCCTGAATGCGCTTGGCGCGGTCCTGCCACTGCGCCAGCTCATCTACGGCGGCGGTGGCCTCTTCGGCGGTTTCATTGACAGCCTCGGCATATTCCTGCTCGGCCTTGGGGGGCTCGCAGTTGCAGCTGTCGTTTTCAGGATTCACGGGGTCTTTGGTTTCCTCTTCTTTCATAGCCTCATCATACCATTTCCCCGCGCGTCGTCAACCCTCGCGCGCGACATACACGGGGGAGCGGGGAATGACAAATGGGGATTTGTAAGTACAAAGTACAAATCATCGAAAAAAGCCGCTCACCCTTGCGAGTGAGCGGCCTGAAAGTTTTTCTGACAAAGTGTTTACTTCTTCTTGCAGCTCTTCTTGGCGCAAGCCTTCTTGGCGGGCTTGACGACCGTCTTGAAGGTGGAAGAGGGCTTGAAGGAGAGCGTGGTGGAAGCGGCGATCTTCATCTCCGCGCCCGTCTGGGGGTTGCGGCCCGTGCGAGCGGCACGCGTCTTCATCTCAAAGGTGCCGAAGCCCACGAGCTGCACCTTTTCCTTCTTCACGGAATCGGTAATGGCACCGAGAACGGCGGCGAGAGCGGTCTCAGCGCACTTCTTGGAAGCATCCTTACCGAGTTTGGCCTGAATAGCGTCGACAAGTTGAGTCTTATTCATAGGCCTTTATGGTAGCATACGGAGAGGCCTTTTCAAGCGCAAAAAAGCTTTTGCGGCGCGGATTAACAAAAAATGTGCATTTTTTCCTCAAAAAAAGCCCGCAAAACCGTCAATGGACGGTTTTGCGGGCCAAAATCTTACAGAGAGAGGCGGTTATGTGCACCGAAAGGTGCTTACCACTTGAATGCGGCAATGGCTTCCTTCATCTCGCGCACGGCAGCCTCGAGGCCGACGAAAACGGCGCGGGAGATGAGAGTGTGGCCGATGTTGAGCTCGGTGAGGTGCGGCACGCGGTTGAGCTCCGCCAGATTGGCGATTTGGATACCGTGGCCGGCGTGGACCTCGATGCCGAGCGCATGGCCGCATTCGGCGGCGACGATGAGGCGCTGTGTTTCCGCCTCTCGCTCCGCGCCCAGCGTGTTGGCAAAGCGGCCCGTGTGCAGCTCCACCATGGGCGCGCCGATAGCGGCGGCGGCTTCAATCTGCGCAGTCTCGGGGTCGATGAAGAGGGAGACACGGCTGCCGTTGGCGGCAAGCGCCTGCACCATGGGGCGCAGCTCGTCTACGCGCGAGGCGACATCCAGCCCGCCTTCCGTGGTGATTTCCTGACGGCGTTCGGGGACGAGGCAGATGTAGTCCGGCTTCAGGCGCAGGGCAAACTCCAGCATCTCGGGCGTCGCGCCCATCTCGAGGTTGAGGGGCAGCGGCACCTCACGGCGCACGGCGAAGGCGTCCGCATCCTGCATGTGGCGGCGGTCTTCGCGCACGTGCAGGGTGATGGAGTCCGCCCCGCCCCGCAGGGCGGCTTGCGCCGCCTGCAGGGGAGAGGGCTCCACGTTGTGCATGTCGAGCATCGTGGCGTAGCGCGCCTGACGGAGCGTGGCCACGTGGTCAATGTTAACGCCGAGATGCATGGGATTTACTAGGTACTATTTGGAAATTCGTCGCGCTGCGCGCGAGGGTCTTTAGTGCAGGAAGTGGCGCGCACCCGTGAAGACCATGGCGATGCCGGCGGCATCGGCGGCGGCAATCACTTCTTCGTCACGAATGGAGCCGCCGGGCTGGATGCAGGCGGTGGCACCCGCGTCGATGGCGGTCTGCAGACCGTCCGCGAAGGGGAAGAGACCGTCGGAGGCAATCACGCTGCCCTTGAGGCTGAGCCCCGCCTGACCGGCCTTCCACACGGCAATCTTGGCGGAGTCCACACGGCTCATCTGGCCGGCGCCGATGCCGAGCGTGCCGTTCTTGTCGGTGAAGACGATGGCATTGGAGTGCACCTGCTTGCAAACGCGCCAGGCGAAGCGGAGGGCGTCCAGCTCTTCGGCCGTGGGCACGCGCTTGGTGACGACCTTAGCCTCCAGATTGTCGAGGCCCATCACTTCGTCGTCGCGCTTCATGGTCATCACGCCGCCGGGGGCGGTGCGAATCATGGGCAGCTTGCAGAACTCCTTCCATGCGTCCATGTTGAGGCGCATGATGCGGCAGTTCTTCTTCTTGGTGAGGATGGCGCGGGCTTCGGGCTCGTAGTCGGGGGCGATAATCACGTCCGTGAAAATGGCGCCGACGATGCGGGCGAGCGCTTCCGTCATCGGGCGGTTCATGACGATGACGCCGCCGAAGGGAGCCTGCGTGTCCGTCTGGAAGGCGCGCTTCCAAGCCTCGACCAAATCTTCATCATCCTGACCCACGCCGCAGGGGTTCGTGTGCTTGAGGATGGCCACCGTCGGGCGGCGGAAGTTCATGATGAGGGAGGCCGCTGCATCGAGGTCGAGGATGTTCGTGTAGGAGAGCTCCTTGCCCTGCAGCTGGGTGAAGATGGAATCGAAGTTGCCGTAGAGCATGCTGGGCTGATGGGGGTTGTCACCATAGCGCAGGCTCTGAGCGAAGGGCAGAGAGAGGGAGAAATTGTTCTTGGTGCTCTCCTCCGCGCGGTGGCCGAGGTAGTTGGAGATGGCGGAGTCGTAGGAGGAGGTGCGCATGAACACCTTGACGGCGAGCTTCTCGCGGGTGGAGAGGGTGGTGTTGCCGTTGTGGTTGGCCATTTCCTCCAGCACGGTGGCGTAGTCCGCGGGGTCGGAAACGACGGTGACGGAGGCGTAGTTCTTAGCAGCGGAGCGCAGCATGGAGGGACCGCCGATGTCAATCTTCTCAATAGCTTCGGCGAGCGTCACACCTTCCTTGGCGATGGTCTCCTCGAAGGGGTAAAGGTTCACGCACACGAGGTCGATGGTGGGGATGTTGTTCTCCTTGGCCTGCTGCTGATGCTCCTCCAAATCGCGGCGCTGGAGAAGGCCACCGTGTACCTTGGGGTGCAGGGTCTTCACGCGGCCGTCGAAGAGCTCGGGAGCGCCCGTGTAGTCAGAGATTTCCGTAACGGGCAGACCCAGCTCCTTGAGGTAGCGGCAGGTGCCGCCCGTGGAGATGAGCTGAACATTCTGAGCCACAAGGCCCTTGGCGAAAACATCAAGCCCTGTCTTGTCCGAAACGGACAGCAGAGCGCGTTCAATGCGTGCGGTTTCCATGTGTATGTTTGGGTTGTCCGCCGTAGGCGGTGCCGCAGGATACACCGAAACGCATGAAAATGCAAGCCTAAAGGGCGGGACGAATGGCGGAGCACGGCGGATGTCGATAATCTGAACAATGTAAAATCGCCCCTTGACTCTCGCTCGTCTCGCGGCTAAACTCCGTTTGTGTCCATCTACCAGCTCGTCACCGATTACAAGCCTTCGGGCGACCAGCAGCAGGCCATTGAAAAGCTGCTGAAGAGTCTCGATGCGGGCAACCGTCACCAGTGTCTGCTCGGTGTGACGGGCTCGGGCAAGACGTTCACCATGGCGAACATCATCGCGGCGCAGGACAGACCCGTGCTGGTGCTCTCCCACAACAAGACGCTGGCGGCGCAGTTGTATTCCGAGCTGAAAAACTTCTTCCCGCACAACGCGGTGGAGTATTTCGTGTCCTATTTCGATTACTACCAGCCCGAGGCCTACATCGCCAGCACGGACACCTATATCGAAAAGGACAGCGCCATCAACGAGGAAATTGACCGCCTGTGCCTCAACGCCATGCGCTCGCTCCTGCTGCGGCGGGATGTGATTGTCGTCGCCTCCGTCTCCTGCATCTACGGTTTGGGTGCGCCCGAGGATTACCGCAACCTGACGCTCAGCATCGCCGTGGGGCAGGAGCTGGACCGCGATGCGATGCTCGCGTGCCTGGCCGAGCTGCTCTTCGAGCGCAGCGACTATGATTTCAAGCGCGGCAGCTTCCGCGTGCGCGGCGATGTGGTGGACATTTACCCCGCGCAGAGCGACGGCGAGGCTATCCGCGTGGAGTTCTTCGGGGATGAAATTGACGCCATCTCCCTCATCGATGCGGAGACGGGGCGCGTGCGCGAGAAGATGCAGAGCTACCTCTTCTTCCCCGTGAAGCAGTATGTCTCCGCGCCCGAAAAACGCCTGCCCGCCATCCAATCCATCCGCGCGGAGCTGGCGGAACGCCTCGCGTGGTTTGAGAAGCAGAACAAGCTCATCGAAGCCCAACGCCTCAAGATGCGCACGGACTACGATTTGGAGCTTATCAATGAAATCGGCTTCTGCAAGGGTATCGAGAACTACTCGCGCCACCTCGCGGGCCGCGCGCCGGGTTCCACGCCTTCCACGCTCCAAGACTATTTCCCCGCCGACCACCTCACCATCATCGACGAGTCGCACGCCACCGTGCCGCAAATCGGCGGCATGTACGAGGGCGACCGCTCGCGCAAGCAGGTGCTCATCGACCACGGCTTCCGCCTGCCCTCTGCGCTGGACAATCGCCCGCTGCGCTTCGATGAGTTCATGCAGCGACAGGCCCAAATCGTCTACATGAGCGCCACGCCCGGCCCCTTTGAGTACGTCAACTGCGTGCCCGGCAACCGCAGTTACATCCCTGTGCTGAAGGCCAAGCGCGGCAACACCCACGCCCGCAGCGAGAAAGCGAGCCAAGCCATCACGCATGCGCCCGAGGGCTTCAACGGCGTGTTCTTCCACAAGCTGCATGAGCTCCGCGTGCCGCCGCACCCCTCCACCGCGCCCGTGGAGAAGTTTAATCCCCGCTCGCTGGGGCAGCCGCTCATTGTGGAGCAGGTCATCCGCCCCACGGGGCTGCTGGAGCCGAAAATCACTCTGCTGCCGCTGGAGGGGCAAATCGACAAGACCATCGAGCTTTGCCACCAACGCATCTCCGTGCGCGAGCGCGTGCTGGTGACGACCCTCACGAAACGCACGGCGGAGGATTTGACGGATTACTTACGCCGCGTCGGGCTGAATGTGGAGTACATCCACGCCGATGTGGATGCCATCGAGCGTGTGGAAATCCTGCGCAAGCTGCGCGCGGGCAAGGTGGATATTCTGGTGGGTATCAACCTGCTGCGCGAAGGTCTCGACCTGCCCGAGGTGTCGCTGGTCTGCATTCTCGATGCGGATAAGGAGGGTTTTTTGCGCAACGAGACGAGCCTTGTGCAGACGGCCGGCCGCGCCGCCCGCCATGTGCACGGCGAGTGCGTGCTCTTCTGCGATGAGCAGACGGAATCCATCCGCCGTCTGGTGGAGGAAAGCAACAGACGACGCGCCATCCAAGAAGCCTATAACGCCGCCCACGGTATCACCCCCCACACCGTTGCCCGCGGCGACCAGAGCACCCTGCGTCTCTACACCCCCGACGCCGAGCGGGACGACCTCGAGGACGACGTGCTCATGGCCGGGGAGGAGGAGAGCCTCGAAGACACCATCGCCGAGCTGGAGAAGGAGATGCGCACCGCCGCCGCGCACCTTGATTTCGAAGTAGCCGCCGTGCTGCGAGATAAAATCAAAAAGCTCCGCGGCGAAGGTTGAGGTTCACCGTCTAAGCTCTTACTGGGCCAACATGCCGCCGGCCTTGAGAGCATCCCAACCGCCTTCCAAGGTGTACACGGGAGCTTCCACCAACCCGAGCGCGCGGATTTCCTTGGCGATTTCCTCTGCCGCGCCGCAGTCGCCCTTGCAGAAGACGACGACGCACTCGCCGCGCTCCTGAGCCTCCATCATGCGGCCCAAGGCAGCATCGAGCTGCTGCTGAAAATCACCACCCTTGCGGACGGGAAATTGGCGGTTATCGCTAAACATGAGGTGATTGAGCTCGTAGTCACTGACACTGCGGGCATCAATCCACACCACTTTGTCACGGTACTCGTGGCGCAGGGTATCCAGACAGATGCGACCTGCGGGCAGAGACTCCTGTACACAGGGAGGCAGACGCCGCGGGGCAAACCAAGTCTTATCCGCCCAGAAGAGCACGAAGGCCACCATCAGGATGATGATGCCGAGGCGGACGAACTGGGTGAGGGTGTCTTTCATGTGCTGAGCGGTTGTACCACAGATAGGCGGAGCCTGTCAACCCGAGGATAGGCCATCACTCGCGATCCACGGGCCGCCCGTCGCCGTCGACAAAGGTGCCGCTACAGATGCGGAAAATGTCCAGCACCTGCCAGATGATGAAGCCGCCGCCCGTGAACAGCTGGATGAGGCCGGAGATAATGTGGCCCGTGTAGAGGCGGTGAAGACCGCCGAACCCGGTGCAGAAAAGCATCAGCGACAGCACGAACGTGGCCAGATGAGAGCGGGGGGATACATTGTCATTCATGGGATATCAGGGGAAAAATCAGGAAAGAAAATCGGGGGTGTTGACGAGCTCCTGCGCGCGGGCGGCGAGCGCCTCGTGCGTGTTGAGCAGGCGCTCCTCCTGCACTTCGTCGAGGAGGGTTTCCAGCACTTTGCGGAAGGCCGGGCCCGGGCGCAGCCCCATCTGCATGAGGTCACGGCCGTCAAAGCGCAGGTCCTTCACCGTGAAGGCTGCCTCTTCCTCCAGCACTTCCTCCAGCACGGCACGGCTCTCGCGAATGCGCGCGCCCTTGCGCTGCTGCCCGTAGTCCGAATGAGCAGCGAGATCCGCTCGCTGCACCTCGAAGAGGCGGCGCACATTCTCCAAGCCGATGCGGCCCACGAGGCGGCGCATGCCGGCGCGTGTGGTGGGCAGGTCGATATCGTGCTCGCGCACCAGCGTCACCACGTCGCGCAGGGTGTCATTGTCGCTCTTGAGAGCCAGCAACACACGCCGCGCAACCTCGGCGCCGCGCGCCGGGTGGCCGTGGAAGTGGTCCCGGCCGTTTTCATCCGTCGTGCGACACTCGGGCTTAGCCACGTCGTGCAACAGCAGAGTGAGGCGCAACAGCTCGTCCTGCGGCGCGAAATGCGCGGCCCAGGCCGTGTGCGTCCAGACATCGTACTTGTGGTAAGGCGTGTTTTGCAGGCAGCCCACGGTGGGCGCCAGTTGCGGGATGATGGCGCCGAAGACCTCGGGATAAGCCAGCAGCATGGAGATGAGCCCCTCGCCCGCGAGAATGCCCTTCAGCTCCTTGAAAATGCGCTCGGCGCTCACATTCTCCAACAGGTGACGGTTGCGTCGCACGGCGTCGCTCGTCTCGCGCTCCACATCGAAACCGAAACGCGAGGCAAAGCGCAGCGCGCGCATGATGCGCAGGCCGTCCTCGTTGAAACGCGCATCGGGGTCACCCACGCAGCGGATGAGGCGGGCCTGCAAGTCCTCCTGCCCGCCGAAGGCATCCACCAGCCCGCGGGTCGGGTTGAAAGCCATGGCGTTGATGGTGAAATCGCGGCGCGAAAGATCCTCCTCCACGCGGGAGACGAAGGCGACGGAATCGGGGTGGCGATTGTCGGTGTAATCCCCATCCACGCGGAAGGTGGTAACCTCCACGGGCTCATGGTTCACCATCACTGTCACCGTGCCGTGTTGCAGGCCGGTCTTGATGACGTGGAACTTGCGAAACACGCGCAGCACCTCCTCCGGCAGGGCATTGGTGCACACATCCCAATCCTTCGGCGTGCGGCCCATCAGGCAGTCGCGCACGCACCCGCCGACGACATAGGCCTCGTAGCCATAGCGTTCCAAACGCTCCAGCACCGTCAGCGCATACTCGGGGATGATAAAGGGGTGTTCCATGGGGAATTTCATTGTACCTGCTCCGCGGAGAAATGACAAGGGCGAACATTGTCCGGCAAATGGGGATTTGTCGGGATTTACTAGGTACTATGTACTAGGTACTATTTATCA
>JAKSOV010000061.1 GCA_024405415.1 Akkermansia sp. | reverse complement strand
CAAAAATAGTACATAGTACCTAGTACATAGTAAATCTACAAATCCCCATTTGTCGTTCTTGTATGCTCCCAAAAAAGCGGCGGTTCCGTGAGGAACCGCCGCTTGGAAAAGCGTTTATCGCTGTGCGAGATTTACTTCTCGGACAGGGAGCCGATGCCGGGGAGCACCTTGCCCTCAAGCAGCTCAAGGGAGGCACCGCCGCCCGTGGAGCAGAAGGAGAGCTTGTCGGCCACCTTGAACTTCTTGGCCGCCGTCACGGAGTCACCGCCACCGATGATGGAGGTGCAGTCGCTCTCGGCGAGGCACTCGGCCACAGCCTTGGTGCCCTTGGCGAAGGAGTCCAGCTCGAACACGCCCATGGGGCCGTTCCAGAGCACGGTCTTGGCGGTCTTGATGACAGCGCAGATTTCCTCGATAGCCTTGTCGCCGATGTCGATGCCCATGGCACCCTCGGGCATGCCGGCTTCGGCGGAGTCCCAGGGAGCGGTGCAGAAGGTCTCGGCGCCCTCTTCGAACTTGAAGGTGTAGCGCGTGTCGGCGGGCAGGATGAACTTGATGCCCTTGGCCTTGGCCGTGGCAAGAATCTCGTTGGCGAGGTCGAGCTTGTCGCCCTCAATCTTGGAGTTGGCCACGTTCTTGCCCTGAGCGGCAAGGAAGGTGTTGGCCATGGCGCCGCCGATAATGAAGGTGTCGGACTTCTCCATGAGCTTGGAGAGCACCTGAATCTTGTCGGAAACCTTGGCGCCGCCCATGATGACGACGAAAGGCTGCTCGGGGGTCTCCAGCTTGCCCTCGAGGTACTCAAGCTCGTGCTCGATGAGGAAGCCCATGGCGGACTTCTCGGCGAAGTGGGTCACACCCTCGGTGGAGGCGTGGGCGCGGTGAGCGGAACCGAAGGCATCGTTCACGTAGAGCTTGGCATCGCCGAGCAGAGCCTTGGCAAACTCGGGGTCGTTCTTCTTCTCCTTCTTGTCGAAGCGCACGTTGTCGAGCAGGAGCACGTCGCCGTCCTTGAGCGCGGCGCGGGCGGCCGTGGCGGCTTCACCGATGGTCTCGGGCACGAAAGCGACGGGCTGGCCCAGGTGGCCGGCAAGGCACTCGGCGGCGGCCTTCAGGGAGAACTCAGCCTGATAGCCGGTACCTTCGGGGCGGCCGAGGTGGGAGCAGAGCACCACGCGGGCACCGTTGGAGATGAGGTGCTTGATGGTGGGCAGGGCAGCCACGATACGGGCATCGTTGGTGATGACGCCATCCTTCATGGGAACGTTGAAGTCCACGCGGACGAGAACTTCCTTACCGGCGACGTCGAGGTCGCGAACAGTCAGTTTAGCCATAGTTGTGTGTTGTGTGTGAAATGATTTCAGGGCATGAAGAGAACACCCCTGCGCGCGTATTGTAGCGCGCACAGGGGCGGATTTCAAGCAAAATGCAGGGGGTGACAAGATTTGTGATAAGAAATATGTGATTTTTGATTTGTGATTCAGAAATAGAGTCTCGCTATGCTCGAAAGAAAAGACCCGCATCTGACAAAAGGTCAGATGCGGGTCCCCTGCATGGCGGCTTTGCCGCCCGAATTTTCAATTTGTAATTTGTAATTTGTAATTCTTCTCATGCCTTCGCTTTCAGCTCCTCCGGTATGACCGTGCCGGGCAAGGGCTTGATGTAGAGGTCCTGCTGCGGGAAGGGAATCTCGATGCCGTTGGCATTGAAGGTGCGGTAGACCGCCTCGCGCACGGCGGAGAGGGTGGCGACCTTTTGCGCTACGGGTACCCAGACGACGATGCTCAGGTCCACGGAGCTGTCGCCGAAGTTATCGAGCATGACGGCGGTGGGGTGCTGCTTGGTGAGCCCGGGGATGCGGCGCACGGCCTGCAGGATGAGCTTGCGGGCGCGGTCCACATCCGTGCCGTAGGTGACACCGATGCTCACCACACAGCGCTCATATTGGTGGTTGCGGGTGAGGTTGCGGAAATTCTGGGAGAAGAGCTGAGAGTTCTGGAAGCTGATGACCGAGCCGTCCACCGTCTCCAGCGAAGTGGTGCGGTAGCCGATGGCAGCCACGCTGCCGCGCACGCCGTCGCACTCCACGATGTCGCCGGGGCGCATGCGGCCCAGCATGAGGGAGAGCCCGCAGACGATGTTGTCGATGGTGTCCTTCATGCCCAAGCCGACACCCACGGACATACCGCCCATCACCACGAGGATGGAGTTGTAGTCGGCATCCATGCAGTTGAGCGCGAAAATGATGAAGAAGCCCCACGCACAGAGCGAGCCGATGGTGACGATGGTCATGCTGCGCCCCGCCTCCATCTGTTTGCCGTAGATGATGGTGATGGTTTCTTTGATGATGGCGATGCAGCAGTTGAGGATGATGCCCACCGTAAGGATGAGCACGACGTTATCCGCCGAGATGCTGCGGATGGCCCCTTCCATGTGCAGGGGGGTGCCCATCCAGCTGGCGAAGAACTGGCCGAGGTCAAGACCTGCTGCCGGCCAGCGCAGGCCGTACCAGATGAGGCCGAGGAACACCATGGGCTGCACCATTTGCGAGACGACGAGGCGCACCCAGGTGCAGAGGTAGTGGCGATAGCCGCGCAGTTTCGCGTTGGCGGAGATGCGGCGGCAGATGAGCTTGCTCATCTTGGTGATGGCGGTCATGAGCATCACGTTGGTGACAAGCACATACCAGCTCAGCGAGATGAGAATCATGAGGTAGTAATACCCCGCATGGCAGACGACGGCACCTGCGAACATGAGGATGATACTCAGCACGGCGAACACGCGCGCCGAGATGCGCAGCTGCCTCACGCGGCGCAGGAAGCGCATGAGCATCCATACGCCGCAGATCAGGAAGAAGAGCGGCGCCGTCATGGTGATGAGGTAGCTCGTGCACATCATCACGCAGTAGACGATGAGCAGCATGTTGAGCACGAAGAGCGGGAAGTACAGCTTGACGCCGCAGTTGATGCGGCGGGAGCTGAGGCGGGTGATAAGCGAGCCGAAGAGAATGGCGGAGAGCACCATGTATTCTGCAAGAAAACGGGTGTGTTCCGCGAGCATGTCCTTGCTCTCGCTGAGACTGTAGAGCGCCAGCGCCGCGCCGATAAAGAGGAGGCTGACAGCCAGCAGAGCATGACGCGCACGCACGCGGTTGATGCCCTTGCGGCGGCGCAGCAGACGGTCGGCCGTGAAGCTCAACAGCCCCGCGATTGCTGCAAAGCCGAGGAACCACAGGCCGAGCCGGCCGAGATGACGGGCAAACTCGCGGTCGTAGGCATCGATATAGTAGTTATAGAAGGCCCTGCCGAAGTAGTACCAGCGCGTGAGGAAGCCCGTGGAGGATGAATTGAGCTTGCGGAAGGGGTGGGAGGGATCCCACAGGGCCATGGCAATGCGGGAGGCCAGACGCCCGTCGGATTTTTCCTCATCCTCGAGCTTCATTTCGCCGTGAATGTCGATGTCCGTGCCGTAGGCCAGGCCCTCCTCCGTGGCTTCCGCCAGCCACTTGGCCCGTCGCTCTTCTTCTGCGGCATTGGGGCTGTCTTTTAACGCTGCGGTTTCCTGCGCCTGTTTCTCTTGCTCGGCTTTGCGGGCTGCGGTGAAAGCCATGAGCTTGCGGACATTCATGACGCCGAGGTCCGCGTGGCGCAGCGTGTACAGCTCGACGGTTTTGCCGTTGGCGTAGAGATCGAGGCGGCGGATGCTGTCGGTGAGCTTTTCAAAGCGCGCCTGCTCTTCCTCCAGCCCGAGAATCATGGCGCGGTAGGTCTCAGCCAGCTCGCCGCAGGCGGCACGGGCGCGGATGAGCTTGACGCGATCCTCCTCATTGAGCAGCTCGGGCTTAAAACCGTCGAGCGCTTGGCTGAGGTAGGCGTAGCGCTGCACGGCCATCTCCATGCGCAGCTTAGTCTGGGTGAAGGGGAAGTTGCCGCTGAAGCACTCCGCGCGCAGCTCGGCGATGCGGTGGCAGTAGTAGGTGAGGTAGAAGAAGTTGCTGTAGTCCTGATAGTGGACGGCCACCTTCAGCTCTTGGTAGCGTTTTTCAAGATCGTCGAGCTTGGCGTCTGCCTCCTGCTTCTGCTTGTCTATGTAGGAGGCAACGCGTGCGTTGCGCTCGCCCTCTCGCTGCATGGCGCGGTCGATGGTGTCGAGGGACAGATCCATGTCGCGCGAGGTTTTGTCCTGCGCCGCTGCAGGCAGCAGCGCAAGCAGACAAAACAGGGAGAAGAGAATGCGGAAAAACGATTGCATGGCGGTAGGATAATAAGCGCGGCTCGAAATGTAAAGGCTGAAGCGTGGCAAGGGGAGTTGACGGAGTGTACATTGTGCTTACAAACTGCTCATTTGTTGAACCTCTTGCGTGAAAAGTCTCGACAGCATGGCGGTGGATGTTATACTGATGCTATGAAATATCTGCGTTTCCTCTGTGCTCTGTTGCTCGCCTTCGCCGTGCTGTGCCCTGCGCCCGCTTTCGCTAAAAAGATTTCCAAGGACGGTGCGTCTGCGCTGGGGGATGCGAATCCTGTGGTGACGAGTCTGAAGAGTTTCAAGGTGTTTAACGGCAAGCCGAACCCCAAGGCGAAGTTCTATTTCTATCTTTGCTCGGCTTCGTGGTGCGGCCCCTGCCAGAAGGAGATGCCCGTGATTGTCAAGTTGCACAAGGAGATGAAGAAGGACGGCCGCGCCGATATTATCCTCGTGGGCTACGACAAGACCCTTGATGCGGCAAAGGCCTATCTCAAGAGCCACAAGGCGAAGTTCGCCGGCATCTGGGAGGGCGACAAACACATTAAAGAGCTGCCGGGGTACGGACCCGTTCCGGGCATTCCCTATGTCATCATGGTGGACCGCTCGGGCAAGACGCTGACGGTGCAGCACGCCTCGATGCTGGAGAATTGGAAAACCGCGGTGGACAACGCTGAGGCTCAGGAGAAGCCGTCTGCAGAAGAGCAGGAGAGCCCCGCAGATGACACGTCCTCCGACATGGGGGATGAGACACTGTAAAGATTCCCTATCGGTCTTTGCGGACGGCGGGCCCTGCGGAGCATGACTCCGAAAAGGCCCGCCGTTTCGGCTTTTTCGCTTTTCTTGGCGGACAAAACGGCGTAAGATAGGGGCATGAAGACGGATGAGCTGAAATATCCCGGGTCGCACCGCATTTATGTACAGGGTGAGATTCACCCCGAGGTGCAGGTGGCGATGCGTGAGGTGGTGTTGGAGGATTCTCTGTTCCCCGACGGTACGACCGAGAAGAACGAGCCCGTTCGCATTTACGACTGCTCCGGCCCTTGGGGCGATGAGAACTTTCACGGCTCCGTGGAGAAGGGCCTGCCCAAGCTGCGCGAGGCATGGATTGCCGCCCGCGGCGATGTGGCGCGCGAGGCCGACGGCTCGCTGAAGGCGGCGGACGGCACCCGCCCCCCGACTCAGCGTGAGTATGCCTTGCGCGGCATCATCACGCCCGAGATGGAGTACGTCGCCATCCGCGAGAACCTGGGCCGCGCCGCTGCCTATGAGAGCATTTGCGACCGCTTCGGCACGGCGACGGCGGACATCCTGTTCGATGAGGTGGGCACGGGCATGCCCCGCCCCTCCGAGCTGGAGGCGCAGGAGGGCTTTTCTGCCCGCAGCATGACCCGCCGCGCGGAGCTGCACTACTGCCACCCCGCCGAGCCCCGTACGGGCAACCGCATGCCCGCCTACTACACGGCGGAGTTCGTGCGTCAGGAGATTGCCGCGGGCCGCGCGCTCATTCCCGCCAACATCAACCACCCCGAGGCGGAGCCGATGATTATCGGCCGCAACTTCCTTTGCAAAATCAATGCCAACATCGGCAACTCCGCCATCTCCTCCGGCATTGAGGAGGAGGTGGAAAAACTGCGCTGGGCCATTCATTGGGGCGCGGATACCGTCATGGATCTCTCCACGGGCAAGGATATCCACAAGACCCGCGAGTGGATTCTGCGCAACAGCCCCGTGCCCATCGGCACCGTGCCCATGTACCAGAGCCTGGAGAAGTGCAGCGGCATGGTGGAGCACCTGTCGTGGCCGATTTTCCGAGATACGCTTATCGAACAGGCTAAGCAGGGGGTTGATTATGTGACCATCCATGCCGCGCTGCTGCAACGCTTTGTGCCGCATACCGCGCGGCGCGCCACGGGCATCGTCTCCCGCGGCGGTTCCATCATCGCCAAGTGGATGATGGTGAATAAGCAGGAGAACTTCCTCTACACGCATTGGGATGAGATTTGCGACATCCTCGCCACCTATGATGTGGCCATCTCCATCGGCGATGGTCTGCGCCCCGGCTCCATTGCGGATGCCAACGACTTCGCCCAGCTCGCGGAGCTGGAGGTGCAGGGCGAGCTCACCAAGCGCGCGTGGGACAAGGGTGTGCAGGTGATGAACGAGGGCCCCGGCCACGTGCCGCTGCAACTCGTGCCCGAGAACATGCGCAAGCAGCTGGAGTGGTGTTACGAGGCGCCCTTCTACACCCTCGGCCCGCTGGCGACGGACATCGCCCCCGGCTACGACCACATCACGGGTGCGCTCGGCGGTGCGGCTATTGCCCAGCGCGGTTGCGCCATGCTCTGCTATGTGACCCGCAAGGAGCACCTCGGTTTGCCCGACCGCGAGGACGTGCGCGAAGGTGTGGTGACCTACAAGCTCGCGGCCCATGCGGCAGATCTTGCCAAGGGACACCCCGGCGCCCAGCTCCGCGACAACGCGCTGGCCAAGGCCCGCTTCGAGTTCCGCTGGGAGGACCAGTTCAACCTCTCCCTCGACCCGCACCGCGCCAAGGAGTATCACGACCTCACGCTCCCGCACACCAGTGCCAAGAAGGCTCACTTCTGCTCCATGTGCGGCCCGAACTTCTGCGCCATGAAACTCTCGCAGGATATCCGCGAGTCAGAGAAGTGACGTCACGCGCACATTCCCGCTTGCGGTAGCTTGCCGTCTGTGTTATAAAACCTTGTTCTCATGCCTCGTTTTGCCGTCATCAGCGATATTCATGCCAACCTGCACGCCCTGTGTACGGTCATGGAGGATGCGCTGCAACGGCAGGGGTGCACGGAAGTCGTCTGCCTCGGAGATGTGGTGGGCTACAATGCCTACCCCCGCGAGTGTCTGGACTATATCCGCAGCCTCGGCTGCCCCGTGGTGAAGGGAAATCACGATGCCGACGTCTCCGGCGGTGATCTGACCCGCATGAACCCCGTGGCCCGCCGCGCGATTGAGTGGACGCGCGAGCAGCTGGGCGAGGAGGAGCGTGTGTGGCTGGCCCGCTTGCCGTATCAGCGTTTGGAGCGCTCTCTGTTCACCTTGGTTCACTCCTGTCTGGACCAGCCGATGGCGTGGAACTACATTATGAATGCGAACGACGCCACGGCCAGCTTCCGCCGCCAGTTCTCTTCGCTCTGTTTTCACGGCCACACGCATGTTCCCCGCGTGTTTATCTACGACGGTATGCGTGCTTCGGAGGATGCCGAGGCGATGGATATCCTGCGGCAGGAAGGCGAGGTCTCGCTTTCCTTGGCCGACGGCTACAAGTATTTCATCAATGTCGGTTCCGTCGGGCAGCCCCGAGATGGTGACTCCCGCGCCTGTTATGTGATTTTCGATTCTGATGCCCGTGTGGTGACCTTCCGTCGCTTGGTCTATGATGTCGCATCGGCTCAGCAGGCTATTCTTGCGGCGGACCTGCCCGAGGCTCTGGCCGAACGCTTGGGCCGCGGTTGTTGATTTTTTCGTTCATGAGCTCTCTCCGTCAGTTTCTGCCCGCCTTGCTCCTCCTGATTCTCGGAGGGCTGCTTGCGCTGTACCTCGTGCCTGCCGAACTCAACCAGATGCAGTGGGAAGTGCCCGGGATGCCCTCCACCTATCCCTTGGAGCAGCAGTGCCGCCCGATTTTCCTTGCTCTGCTCTGCTTTCTACCCTTCATCGGCGCGCTGCGCTACGCTTTCATGGGCACGATGGACAAGTATATGGTGCGTAACTTCGTGAGCTACTTCCTGATGTGTACGCTCATCCTGCTGCTCATCTATATCCTCGCGGACTTCACGGAGAACATGGAGCGCTTCCGCACCCGCTTCGACAATCCCGTGGCTCAGGCTTTGCGCTTTTACGGCATGCAGTTGCCCATGTTCCTCTACCAGATTTTGCCCTACACGTTGCTGATGGGCGCGCTCTGGTGCCTGAGCAAGCTTTCGGGTACCTGTGAAATCACGGGCATGCTGCAATCCGGCCGCTCGCTGCTGCGCGTGTGTCGCCCCGTCTTCTTTATCTCCGTGCTCGTGGCCGTTGCCTACGGAATCTTCGGGTTCCACTGGGCGCCGAACGGGCAGCTCTACCGCCAACTGTTGCTCAAGGAAGCTCCCAAAGCAGGAGAGGAGAAGGCGCTCGTGTTCCGCAGCGAAAATACTTTTCGCATCTGGCGCATTGCAAAGCCTGCAACCATTGCCGATCCCGGCCGCCCTATGGAGCGCGTGATTATCGAGCAGTTCGACCCCGAGGACCGCGGGCGTCTGCTGCGTCAGTACATCGCCGATTCCGCGACATGGAACAAAGCGGACTCCACGTGGACCCTGCACAATACCTACGAGCGCGACCTCAGCTTTGCGACAGTGCGCCCCGCAGATGACACCTACATCGGCGAGCAGACCTACGATTTCTCTGAAAAGCCCTACCAGATTCTCACCCCGGGGCAGGGCGGGCGCATCGAATCCATCGGCACCTCCGCCCTCTATGAGTACATCGACAGCGGGGCCGGTAATCAGGAGGACCGAGCGAAAATGCGCACGGAGTGGCATGTGCGTATCGCACGCATTTTCTCCTGCATCATCCTCGTCTTGCTGGCTGTGCCGAGCGCCATCACCTTCCAGCGCCGCGGCACGATGAAGGGTATCGGCATTGCGGTGTTGTTGGCGGCCCTGCTGCTCTTCTTCTACCGTGTGTTCCCCGCTCTCGGCGAGGCTCGCGTGATTCAGGCCTGGATCAGTGCGTGGATTCCCAATGCGTGCTACTTGGCCATTTCCGTTTACCTTTTCCGCATGAACCTCGCGCACCGCTCCTTTACGGAGTGGCTGCGCGCACGCCTGCAAGGCAAGCCCTGATGAAAGCGCCGCGCGGCATCATCTTTGATTTCGACGGTGTGATGGTGGACACCGAGTGGGCGATTTTCCAATCGTGGGTGCGCCTCTTTGCCCGCGAGGGACAGGAAATCACCATTGCCACCTATGCCCCCTGCCTCGGGGCGGGGTATTCCCATTGGAACCCCGCCACGCATCTGGAGAAGTTGACGGGCAGGAGCTACGACTGGGCCGCCGAGGATGCGCGCCGCAAGGCGGAGATTGACGCCGACCTCGCCGCGGGCGGACTCATGCCCGGCGCGCGTGAGCTGATGGATTGGTGTCATGCGCACCATATCCCCATGGTCGTGGCCTCCTCTTCCTCCCGCCGCTGGGTGGAGGGCTGGCTGCGCCGCCTCGGCATTTACGATGAATTTGCGGGCGTGTTCACCCGCACGGACGGCTACCCTGTCAAACCCGACCCCGCCCTTTTCCTGGCAGCGCAGGCCTGCCTCGGCTTGGCAAAGGAAGATTGCCTCATCATCGAGGACTCCGAGAACGGCACCATCGCCGCTCAAAACGCGGGCATCCCCTGCGCCGCCGTCCCCTGCCGCATGACGGAACAGAGCGACTTCTCCCGCGCCGCCTACCGCTTTCGCTCCCTCCGCGAGCTGCGCGAGGCCATGTAGGGAATTACAAATTACAATTTACAAAGCCGCCGACGGCCCCGTTCAGGGCGCACCGCGTAGCGGGGCGGTAAGGCGGATTGGACAATGCGCGAAGCGGGATTGCCCCGCAGGGGCGAGCAGCCGTGAGGCGGCTGCGAGTCAAATTACAAATGAAGAAGTTAGCGCGCCTTCGGCGCGGGGTGACGGACTCGTTCTGACGCTTGCGTCAGAACGAGTTGCCTATTGTTGCGATAACAGCCGCGCCCGCATAGAAGGCGCCCATCTGACGGAACGTCAGATGGGCGTTGTGTGCCTTGCGCGGCTGCGCCGCGCACACTATGGGGAGTGCCCCGGGCACGTCCCAAACATTAGCCACGTCCGTAAGGGCGTGGGGTAGGGCGGGTGGCACTAAACCCTCCATAACCCCGCCCGTTAAAGAGGGCGATTTTCATGTTACCCTATCATCGGGCGGGGTGGTTACGGAGCGCCGGTGGCACGTCTCGTGTAGGTGGTTTTGCGCTCTGCGGCAACGGTGAATATCCGAAATATGCCGTGATTGCAAAGCGAGAAAAACAGTAAGAGTAGATTCACCCATTCCCTTGGCATGTCTCGTGTAGGTGTTTTGCACTTCCTTGTCTCGGCGAAGTTTTAGCGGAGACGGCGCGCTCGTTTGCCGTTCATTTGTCAAATGGCTTGCGGGAATAGCCCTCCTTTGATAGAATCTGACCGCTTTTCCGCCGACATGCCGCATGGCGGGTGACTCGTTTCGCCGTCAGCGGGAAGTAAGCCGGTCCTTACCGCTGGTGGTAACGTAGTCGCAAGGGTACGGAACAGCAGCAAAACATGGCTGGTGGAAAGGAGTTCTATTTCATGAATCTGAGAAATGGAATTGAGCTGTTAGTGCTTATTCTGGAGATTATCCTCTTCATTATGAGCCTCTAATGGCGAGTACGCACTCTTGCAGCAACAGGAGTGCGTGCGTTCCTCTCCTGAAATTTCATTGGTTTTTGAATGAAATCTTGACAACTGCACCCTTTTTTCTATAATGAGGGCATCCAAGATTCCTCAGATTCATTTGGATTCTTTTCCGCGAGCTGACTAGTTGCTGATAGTCAGCTCGCTTTCTTTTGGGGAAATGTTTTTACTTGCGCTTATAACACGCCCCCACAAAATCGCCCTGTCTGACCATCGGTCAGACAGGGCTCGAAATCCCGCGCGGCGGAGCCGCGCCATTATTTACAATTTGTAATTCCTTTAGAACTTAATCGTCATGCCTGCGCCGCCGCTGATACCGCGCTGGACACCCGTCCAGCCCTGCAGGTTCAGGTTGAGCAGGATGCTCTCGCTGCTGCAGGGGGCGAAGGTGGTGCCGATTTCCACCATGCCGCTGTCGCCCTCAAGCGAGGGAACGGGGGAGGTGAAGCCGCCGATGACGGAGTGGGCATCGCCGTCAAACTCGTGCATC
>JAKSOV010000060.1 GCA_024405415.1 Akkermansia sp. | reverse complement strand
CGATGAAGGTTGTAGGGTGGCCGGCGATGGGGACGCCGCGTGGGCCGGATCAACGTATTATTGGACCTCCTCCCGCCTGTGGGAGTTCGCGCTGGGCGGGTTGCTGACGCTGGTGCCGGAGCACATCTGCCATAGTAGGTTAGTGCGGGGGCTTGCCGTTCTTTCGTTGGTGGTGCTGGTGGCGGGGGCTTTCATCCCGATTCCCGACAGCACCCATTATCTCGTCCCGGCGGCGCTGTGCGCGGCTTTCCCGCTCATCGGCGCGAAGGAGGGCAGGCTGAACACCCTGTTGAGCCTCGCTCCCCTGCGTTGGGTGGGGACGATTTCCTTTTCTCTCTACTTGGTGCATTGGCCGCTCATCAGCGTGGCGGAGTATGTCTTTTATGCGCCTCTGACGTGGGAGCGGGCCGCCGCCGTGATGCTTCTGACCCTGTGCTTGGCGTACTTGCTGTACTATGTGGCGGAGAGCCGCCGTTGGGATGGCCGCCGGTTGACGGCCGGAGCCGTGGCACTCCTGCTGGCCTGTCTCCTCATCAGCAGAAGTGCCGTTCTGATGCGCTATCTCGGCGCGCCCTCTTGGCTGCACCTGCAAAATGTGCCGACCTTGCAGAAGGAGGCTGCGGATTCTCCCCTGTGGCAAGAGACGGATGAATTCGTCCTCAACCGCTGGGGCAGGAAGTTCAGCTTTGCGCCCCTGTTACAGCACATGGGGAGCACGGATGCGGAAGCTTGTTTCGTTCTTCTGGGCGACAGCCATGCCCAGAGATGGGCTTACGGGTTGAATCTCCTCGCTCGGGAGCAAGGGTGGAGCGGCGTATACCTGAATTCCTATTACCACCCCTTCTACGGCGCCGTCTTTGACCCGCCCGCCACGCCGGATTTCAAGAATACCCCGGAGCGTTGCGAAACGCTCTTCCGCTGGCTCCGGCATCAGCAGGGGCTGCGGTGGGTCATCATCGGCAACTACTGGTGCGGGCGCTATATTGACCATGCCACGTGGGACGGCAGGGAGGTGACCGGAGATGCGGTAGACGAGGCTCGCACGGCGGAGTTGCGCGAGTTCTGCCGCAAGATTCGCGACTGCGGCAAAGAGGTGCTTATCCTCGGCGATACGCCGCATGTCACCGGCAACGACACGATGCGCTTGGCCAACTGGAACGCGCGCTACGGGCGCTATGGGCTGAATCAGGTGTCGCTGCCGCAGGTCCGGCGCGAGGAATTTGACCGCGAAGTGCGCGCTCCGCAAGCGAGCTTCCGCCAGTTGGAGCAGGAGGGTTGCTGCCATGTTCTGCTCCCCGGAGATAACATGTTTACAAACGGTGTATTCACCCCCTTGCAGGATGGGCAGGTGCTGTTGGAAGATAGCGATCACCTGACCGTAGAGGGAAGCTATTGGGCCTTGCAGTTCGTGTTACCCCAACTCAAGAGCCTGTTGGGTGCGGAGGAGAGATAAATGAGCAGTTTGCCGTCCGGCGCTCACATAAGAGTCAGCAGGGCGTCGTAGGCGCGCGTGTCTCCGAGGGCGGCGGCGCGGCGGTACCACCAGGCGGCGAGTTCTGTGCTTTGAGGGGCACCGAGGCCCTTGGCGAAGCAATCGCCGAGCTTGAGGGCGGCGGCGGCGTGGTTGTTGCGGGCGGCGCGTTCGAGGCAGGAGACACCGCCCTCGGGGTCGCGCGTGCAGCCCACACCTTTGAGGTAGCATTTGCCCAGTTGGTAGAGGGCGTCGACATCGCCCGCGGCGGCAGCGCGGTCAAAGTAGTACACGGCCAGCTCGTAGTTGCGCTCTCCCCCGCGGCCGCGGAAAAAACGCTTGGCAAGTTGGGCGCAGGCGGCGGGGTCGCCCGCATCGGCGCGCTGGCGCAGCTCATCCATCAGTGTGGCAGGGAGGCGAGGTAGAGCGTAATGCCTTTGAAGCACATCTCAATGGCCAGCAGGGTGAGGAAGGTGCCCATGAGGCGCTCCAGCACCATGGCAAAGTGTTTGCCGCAGCGCGAGATGAGCAGCACGGAGATTGCCATGAGCGCGCCTGTGGCCAAGCAGGCAATGGTGATGGCGAGCAGGGGCTGCCACGCGATGCCGCCCGCGGCCTGCAACATGACGTAGGCCAGACCCGCCGGACCCACGACGAGGGGAGTGGTGATGGGAACGAGGAAGGGTTCGTTCTTGGCGGGTTGCATCTGGTCCTCGGGCAGCTCAGGCTCAGGGGAGTCATCGCCGAGGATGTTGATTTTGGGGAAGATGAGGCCGATGGCAATCAGCAACAGGAGCAGACCGCCTGAGAGGTGCAACGTGGCGTCGGAGATATCGAAGTAGCGCAGGATGTGCCCGCCGATGACGTAAAAGAAGAGCAGAAGCGCCGTGATGAAGGCGGTCTCGCGCAGCAGAATGGGCAGACGGCGGCGGCGCGGCACCTTGCGCAGCAGACTGTGCACGATGGGCGCGTTACCGAAGGGGTCAAGGATGATGAGCAGCGTGCAGGCGATGGCGGTGAGGCTTTCCCAGTTCATGGCGGAGAGAGGTTAGAATTCTTTGTGGGCGAAGAGCCAAGTGGCGGTGAGGAGGTGCAGCAACATGTAGAGCGCAGCGATGAGGGTGAGCGCGCCCAGCATGCCCCACGGCAGGGGAACGCCTGCGGAGGCGGTGTCTGCCACGGAGAAGAGGCTGAAATCGGGCAGGAGAATGGCGGCAATCTGCTCGGCATGCCGGGCGGCGGCGCTGCTGCCTTCCCCCGTGGTGAAGGTGGCAAAGAGCGTGCTGCGGAAAAGGCCGATGAAGTAGGCCCCCAGCCCGAAGATGATGCTCACGATGCTGCCGCTGGTGCAGCAGGAGATGAGCAGCGTGAGCGTGGTGAGCACGCTGTAGCCAAGGAAGGCGGCGAGAATACCGCGCTGGGTGTTGGCGTTGTTGCCCGCGTCGGCAATTTGGTTGAGGTAGGGCTGAATCTCCGCGGCGGAGAAACCGTTGGCCGTGAGCTGCGCGCTGATTTGCGCGGCCAGGGAGGCGCTGCGCAGGGCGAGGAGCCCGGCTGTGAGGGCATCCATGAGCGCCAGCGTGACGGCCAGCAGGGCGATGACGCCGAGCGCCTTGCCTGCAAGGTAGTCAAAGCGCGGCACGGGCTTGCAGAGGATGGTGTAGAGGATGCGGTCCTCCGTATCGCGCGGCAGCAGCAGGGCCGTGGCGGCCACGCAGAAGAGCAGCCCGAAGAGCTGCATGCAGCCTAGGCTGACATCCTTGATGAATTGCAGCTGTGCGACGCCTTGGTACTCGACGCTGATGTTCTCTTGGTAGGGGATGAATTGCAGCCCGAGGATGAGCAGCGCCAGCACAGCGGGCACGAGGAAGAGCCGCATGCGCACCAGCTGCGTGAAGGTGACACCTGCCACGGCGGCGATTCGGGCGGGCATGCCCGCGGCTTGTTTCAGAGCTGCAATCACGGCAGGGGGGGGGAGGAGGAAAGAAGATAATCAGTCTTGGCGCTTGGCGTGCTCACCGTCTTCGATGAGCTTCCAGAAGGAGCGGGAGTTGCAGAGCTTCTGGTCCTCACTGCCGACACCGGCGCGGTAGAAAAAGTCTTTCAACGAGTCCGCCTCCAGCACGCGCTGCACGACTACGACCCTGTTCTCGATGGTGAAGTAGATGCGGTACTTCTCCGTGCGGAAACGATAGATGGTTTTGCCGTCGCGCTCGATGATGCCGTATTCGGAATCTGCGGCGGGGTTGCGGAGCACCTCCTCATCCACCTTGAAGGCAAAGAAGAGCTTCAGCTGCTCCATGGTCGGAATCGCGGAGACCTCTGCCGCGCTGATTTCGTTGAAAGCAATCTGGTGCATGCATGGAGTATACTCTAACTAGTTGCAAAAAGCAAGTATAATCTCGCCTGCGACGGTCAGACAAATGAGGATTTGTCTATCCCCCTTCCTCCCATCCACCGCGCCGTGAGCTTGCAGACGGCGGGCATGACGAGGAGGTTGAGCAGGGTGGCGGAGACGAGTCCGCCGAACTGCACCACCGCCAGCGGGGCGAGGAGCTCGCCGCCGGGCTGGTCCTTCGCCCAGATGAGGGGCAGGAGACCGAGGATGGTCGTCAAGGAGGTCATCATGATGGGGATGACGCGCTCGCGTGAGCCGTTGCGGATGGCGGAGAGTGCATCCTGCCCCTCTGCCTCCAGCGCGCGGTAGCGGTTGAGCAGGATGAGCCCTGAGCGGATGGCGAAGCCGATGACCGTCACGAAGCCCACCACGGAGGAGAGCGAGATGATGGGGTGGATGTACACGCCTTCCGCCAGCCCCGCCATGGTGTCGCCCGAGGCAAGGAAGATGGCGATGATGCCGCCCACCAGACAGAGCGGGATGTTCACCAGCGTGATGAGCGCGCGGCGCACGCCGCCCAGCGAGTGCGAGAGCAGCAGCACAATCAGCCCGCAGGCGATGATGCAGAGCCACGTGAGACGCTTGCCCGCAGCCTCGCGGCTCTTGATGGTGCCCGCGTAGTCCACGGAGCAGCCCATGGCGTTCATGGCGGGGTCGAGGTGCTCGCGGCAGGCTTTGGCCAAGTCGCCGAGGTTGGAATCCGCCGCGGGGTTGCAGGGAATCATGGCCTTCAGGCGCAGGTTGTCGCGCAGAATGAGGTTCGTGGCCTCCGCGCGGCTGACCTCCGCGGCATCGGCCAAGCGCAGGGTGCGACCGCCGGGGGCGATGAGGGGCAGGTTGCGCACATCATCCTCGCTCATGCGGCGTTCGGGGTCGAGGCGCAGCATGATGTCCCACTTGTCGGGGCCGCTGATGATTTCGCCCGCCTTGTAGCCGTTGAGCGCGGCGGAGACCTGCTCGGCGGCATCGCCCACGCTCAGGTTGAAAGCCGCCAGCACCTCGCGGTTGTACTCCACGCGGATGGTCTCGACCAGCACCTCGCGGTTGGCGCGGGCATCAGCCACTTCGGGCAGGGTGTTCAGGATTTCCGCCGCCTTCTGCGAGGCTTGGCGGAGCTGCGCGGCATCGGTGCCGTAGATGTTCACCGCCACCTGCGAGTTCGCGCCCGAGAGCACGGCGGAGATGCGGTGCGCGATGGGGAAGCCCACCATGGTCGAGGTGCCGGGAATGTGCTTGAGCACCTTGTCGAACGCTTTTCGCAGCTCGCGGCGGTCGGTGCTCATGTCCACGCGCACCAGCAGCTCGGAGGCACTCACGGGCTCGGCGTGTGCATCATTTTCCGCGCGACCCGTGCGCTGCGTGACGCTCTTCACGCCGGGGATTTTCGCCATGTCAATCATGGCTTGGCGGGCGATGCGCTCCGTCTCCTCCAGCGAGGTGCCGGGGGTGGTGTTGATGGAAATGTTGTAGCAATCCTCGTTGAAGGGCGGCAGGAAGCTCGTGCCGTAGGTGGAGGCGAGCACCAGCGCGGCCAGCGTGGCGAGCCCCAGCGTGCCGACGACCCAGCCCGCGCGGCGCAGGCAGAACTCCAGCAGCGGCGCATACGCGCGCTTGATGAGTTTGGCCGTGGCGGAGTCGCCGTCCTGCCGCGTTTTGCTTGCCTTGAAGCCCACATAGCAGAGCACGGGAACAATGGTCACCGCCACCAGCAGGGAAGCGGCGAGCGCGAGCATGTAGGAGATGCCGAGCGGACGGTAGAACTGCCCCTCCATGCCCGTGAGGAAGAGAATGGGCGCAAACACCAGCAGGATGATGAGTGACGAGCTGGTGATGCTCGAAAAGATTTCGTCCTTGGCCTCCAGCAGCACGGCGATGCGGCTGCGGCGTTGCTCCTCGGGCAGCGCGGCGTTCATCTGCAGGCGGCGCCACGCGATTTCCACGAAGATGATGGCGTTGTCCACCACATCGCCGATGGCCACGGCGAGCCCGCCCAAGGTCATGATGTTCACCGTGAGCCCCACGAGCGGGAAACAGGCCATGCCCAGCAGCACGGAGAGCGGCATGGAGAGCAGGGTGATGAGCGCCGTGCGGATGTTGAGCAGCGTGAGGATGATGACGAGCATCACCACGATGGCGGTGATGAGGAGGGTGTTCTTGCCGTTCTCCAGCGAGAGGGTGATGAAGTCCGCCTGACGGTAGGCATCGGCATGCAGGTGCATGTCCTTGGGCAGGCGGGACGCGACGAACTCCTGCACGGCGGCATCCACCTCCTCGGTGAGCTTGAGGGTGTTGGTGCCGGGCACTTTCTGGACGGAGAGCACGACGGCATCCTGCCCCGCGTAGCCCGCATTGCCGCGGCGGGGTGCCCCCGCGATGCAGACATTCGCCACATCCTCCACGCGCAACACACCGCTGGGGTGCGTGGCGACAGGGGCGCGGCGGATATGCTCCGTCTCCGTGGCGCGGGAGAGCTGCTGCACGGGCAGCTCCTGCCCCGCGACTTCCTCCAGATAGCCGGCCGACACGTTGCTCTGCGCGCTTTCCACGGCGGTCTTCAGCTCATCGAGCGTCACGCCCGCTTGGCGCATCTTGTCGGGGTCGTAGAGCACCTGGTACTCGGGCAAACGCCCGCCGAGCACCGTCACCTGCCCCACGCCGGGGATGGAAAGCAGGCGGTTGCGCAGCTCGAACTGGGCCATGCGGCGCAGCTCCATCGGGTCGGTGTCCGCCTCCCCCGTCACGGCGATGAGCATGATTTCGCCTGTCACGGAAACGATGGGGGAGAGCTCGTACTCCACGTTCTGCGGCAAGTTCTCGCGGATGGCGGCAAGGCGTTCGGAGACGATTTGGCGCGCCTTGTAGATGTCGGTACCCCAATCAAAATCCACCCACACAAAGGAGAGACCGCCCGCAGAAGACGTACTGACGTTCGTCACCCCCGTGGCCCCCGAAAGAGCCGAGCTGATGGGCAGCGAAACATATTGCTCCACCTCTTCGGCGGTGAGCCCACCCGCTTCGCTTTGAATTGTCACGCGCGGCACCTCCAGCTCGGGGAACACATCCACGGGCAGGGTGCTGATGCACCACACACTGCAACAGGCAGCGGCCAGTGTCAAAAACAACACCGACAGCCTGTTGCGAAGACAGAAAGTTAAAAATGCAGACATAGCTAATGAGAAGCTGTATCAGACGCTTTGCGTCACCTTTCACCTGCGGCGCAGCCGCACGAATTTCCAATTTGTAATTTGTAATTTGTAATTTGTAATTCCCCCATCACGTCCGCTTTCAATCTTCACCTTCGTGGAATTGTCCGTCCGCGTGGAAGTGGCCGGGTTTCTTGTTGCCGTCCGCGGCGGAGGGGAGGAGGTGGCGGAGCTCCTGCCCGCCCTTGGTGACGATGCGGTGCCCCTGCGGCAGACCCTTCACGGGGGTCATGCCGCGGCGGGACTGCCCCGCGCGCACCTTGACGGCGGCGTAGGCACCCTCGCCCACCTCGGTGAACACGATGTCATCCATCCCCACGCGCACCACGGCGGAATCGGGCACGGAGACGCTCGCTTCCTCGCCCGGCTGTCCCTCATCGTAGAGGTCGAGACGGCAGAGCTGCCCCACGTGCGCGCCCTCGGGCAGCGCGGCGGGGGTGAAGAAGAGGCTGCGCGTTTGCTTCTCAGGGTCGGCCTGCTCGGAGAGTCGCCATGTACCCTCCACCTCGCGGTTCTCGCGGCCGACCGTCATGGTGGCACGCACGGCGGTGAAGGTGGGGATGTTGCCGCTGTAGAGCTCGCCGCGGATTTCCATGGCGGCGGGGTTGCTCATCATGATGACGGGTGCGCCCTGCTCACCCCAGCTGCCCTGCGTGATGCCCACGTTGCGGACGGTGCCTGCGCTGCGGGCATGCACGGCGATGGCAGGTAAGCCTTCCTCCGTCGTCGTGAGCTCGCCGCCGAGCAGCAGCATGCGGAGACGCGCGGCTGCTGTCTCGCGCTCCTGTGTGAGCTGGCGCAGCTCAGCCTCTTTAAAGCGCAGCTGGGATTCCAGCTCGCTGTTGGTGACACCGATGGTGCTCAGGTTCGCGGCGCGTTTGAGCAGGGTGTCGTGCTCCGTCTTGGCGCGCTCCTCGGCGGCTTCCGCCTTGCGGAGCTCCAGCTGACGGTCGTTCAGTTCGGGTGAGAGGAGCAGGTAGAGCACATCGCCCTTCTGCACGGTCTGCGCGGATTTCACCTTCAGTGAAAGGAACCCGCCGCAGGGCAGCGCGTAGGTTTCCGTGGCGTGCTCGGGCATCGTCAGCGTGCCGTACATGCTGTGCGTGAGCGTGGCGGAGGTCTCGGGCACCGCCTCCAGCTGCATGGCGAGCACATGGCGGGAATGCTCATCCACCTTCACCACCGCCGTGCCGCCGTCGCCGTGGGAATGGTCGTGGCCCTCGTGACCGTGGTCGTGCGTGCAGCCCTCGTGGGCGTGCTCATGTTCTTCGCCCTCGGCATGGTCATGGCCGGCATGCTCATGCGTGCAGCCCTCGTGGGAGTGCTCGTGCTTCTCGCCATGGTCATGCTCATGGTCGGCATGCTCGTGCGTGCAGCCCGCGTGGTGGTGTTCGTGTTCCTCGTGAGCCTCCTCGTCGTCATCGTCCTCATCCGCATCGTGGTGATGCTCCGCCTCTTCGGCGTGGGTGTGCTCGTGCTCGGCGTGGTCGTGTCCGCAGCCCTCATGCGCACTGAGCGGCAGACTCACCAGAGCAATAAAAAGAGAAAAAAGGGTGATTTTCATGTTGAATCAAAAAGTTAGTGTAAATAACGAATGGCGATTTGCACGCCGAGTAATTCCTGCATATTTTCTAAGAAATTGAGTCGGCGGACGTAGGCCTCGTGGCGGGCTTCCGCCACCGCGGGCAATGTCGTTTCGCCCATACCGAAGAGCTGTTCGCGTTGTTCGGCGGCGCCGCGCAGGGCGGCAATACGCTCCTCCTCCGCGCGGCAATGCTGCTCCGCGAGCTCTTGGCGGGCGCGCAGGTTGTCGGCTTCGCGCAGGAGATTGTGCCATGTCGTCACCACCTCGTGAGCCTTGAGCGTGCGCTCGCCGCCCGCTTCGGCAATACCTTTGCGGTTGCGGTTCCAGAGCGGCAGGGAGATTTCCGCGCCCAGCGTCACCTTGTGCTCGCCGTCCTCGCGCAGGTAGCCGGGGGCGATTTTCAGATCGGGATATTGCTTGCGGATTTCCGCGCGCAGCTCGGTCTCCGTGGCCTTGTAGCCCTCCAACTGCGCCAGCACGGAGGGCGTGTAGAGCAGCTCCTCCGCGCTCGGAATCGGCATCGCCGCGGGGGCGTGTGTCGGCAGCTCATCCGTGATTTCGGCATGCGCCAGCGAGGGGTGCAGCCCCATGAGCGCAATCAACTCCTGGTGGAGCTTCAGGTGTGTGGTTTCCTGCGCCTGTAGCTCTTGGTGCATGTCGCCCTCGCGGCGGCGGATGATGTGGTAGTCCGTCAAATCCATCTCGCCCGCTTTGAGCAGGCGTTCGGCCTGTTCGCTTTCCACGGCCAACACTTTTTGCCGTTCCTGCATCATCTCCAAGCGCGCATGCGCCACCTGTACCTCGAGAATTTTTTCTTCGAGGCTGCGGCGGTAGGCCAGCTCATCCGCGCAGAGTTGCAGGAAGTCGGCGGCGGCATACTGCTCCTCCGCCTTTTTCGCCAGCGCGGGCAGCCCCGTGAGCGGCAGGGTGAGGGAGGGCGCCAGCGCGCGGGAGCTGACGGGGCCGCCTGCGATGCGCTCCAAATCCGCACCGACGGAGGGGTCTTCCCAAAGCCCCGCATACTGCGCCGCCGATACTTTTTTCATGAGCGACAGGCGTGCCTTGTTCAGCTCGGGGTTGAGCAGCAGACCGATGTTGACCGCCTGCTCCGTGCTCATGCGCCCGCGCGGGCACAGGGCGTGCGACACCTGCTCCCACTGCGCGGAGGCTTGGGGCAGGTCGAGCGGCATGGGCCGATATGGGGTGCATGATGTACAAAGTACAAAGTACAACGTACAAATCAATAAAGGGGAATAGCGCATGGCAGAGAGAGGGGGGAGGGATTACGCGAGCTTCGCGGTTTTATCGGCGTCCTTGTCGTGCTTCAGTTTGTGGGGCAGGCGGTACTTGCTGCCGCCCGCTTTGCCAGCCAGCGCCGGGGCGGAGGAAGACGAGGAAACGACAGGGGCGGAAACGCCCATGAACGCAACGGCAAACACCATCAGAAGAAACTTATACATTTTAATGCTTATTTAATCGTTTTATATAATAGCACCCCGCCCTTGTCAACGAATAACACGATTTTTCGCGACACCGCGGGCAGAAAAGAAGGAAAAACGCGGGCACAAAGGCCCTGCGGACACTCCCGATGGGGGAGCGCCCCTGCCCGCCTCAACAACGCAGGTAGGTCGTCCGCCCGACATCAGGTGCACGGGCCGCCGCGGGGGCAGAGCAAGCCAACAGCCCGCCATGCAGCACACGCCGCGGCGCGGGCAAAGGAGCGGGAACGGGTGTCACCGTCAGCGCGCCCTCGGGGCGGACACGGGACTCGCCCCCGAAGAGCGACAAGCGCTCATCCACGTGGTGCTCGCTGCATTGCGAGCCGTGGTCATGCCCGCAGATGTCCTCTGCGGGGAGATACACCGCCCCTGCGGCTTCTCCGTGGCAGGAGTGCGCGCACTCGCAGAGCGGCAGCGCACCCTCGCACAGGAAACCCATGCACAGCACCGGCAACAGCAACAGCAGCGTCACCAGTTTCAGCGGAAGAGGGAGGTTCACGCCCGTGAGTATAGCGCGCGGGCACGCCCGAGTCAAAGAATATGTAACAAAGATGATAAATTGCCGCACAATCATCCTTTACTTTTCGCCCGAGCGCTGTCATGATGGGCGGCGATGTATATCCCGACACAGGAGGAGCGATACCGCAAGGTGGCGACAGCGACGCTGGCGCTCTGCCTGATTCTGCCGAGCGCTATTGTCGCGTGGCTGGCGGATGTCGGGGATATTCTGAGTTGCGCGGCGGCCTTTTTGCAACCTCTGGGGCTGCTCTTTGATACCGTGGGCTTCAACGCCGCAGCGGCGCTCTGTTTCTCCGCCACGGTGCAGGCGCTGCTCTTCTGGCGCCTCGCCGTGACCCGCCGCCTCAGCCCCAAGCAGAAGCTGACGCTCGCTGTCACCTGGGGCATGCTCACGGCGCTGGCCCTGCGCGTGCTGACAGCCTTCATGCTCTGGCGCCAAGTGACGGGAAAGTGAGAGGCGAGGTTCGACAAATGAGCAGTTTGTCGAGTTCTTGCGCGGGCTTGCCCGCGCCGAATTTAAGGCGCTATTCTGACGGGACGTCAG
>JAKSOV010000006.1 GCA_024405415.1 Akkermansia sp. | reverse complement strand
GGTCGGAATCGGGAGCGTCAAGGTTGAGAGCGTAGTCGGTCATGCCCGTATTTAGGCGGCGAGAAAAAATCGCAAAAATGACGAAGAAAAGTCTTGACTACCCCCCCCGTTTTGTAAAATGCAAGGCGTTGAGTTTCAATGATTTATGACTCAATAATAAAATCATCTAACTCTTTAACTTTAAAGAACTTATGAAAAAGACACTTTTTGCAATGGCGGCTCTTGCCACGGTCATGCCCGCTATGGCAGCAAATTGGAAAGTTGCTGCAGGTACACAGTTTACCATTTTAACCGACATTACCGCAACCAAGACAGACTACGCTTTGTATCTGTATCGTGATGAAGCTGCAAATGTTGCTTCCGTAACGGGCAATATCAGTGCAATGACATACGACGATTTTATCTCTGTAGCGGGAACGAAGTATGACTTCAGCATCTATTCTCCTGAGGCCAACAGACTCCTCATAACAGCACCATTTACGAGCGATTTGTCTGTCAATGGAACCGCGACCGAGGCCAACCAGATTTGGGGTGTCTGTGTTTATCATGGTAACGCCGCCGACGCGCAGTTTGCGGTGGTACAGGCTACGAAGAGCAACACTGCGGGACAGTTGAAAGCATTTAATGGCACGAGCGCCACCTACACCGCCTTCAAGTCCGACTCCCCCGCCACCCCCGAACCCGCCACGGCGACCCTCTCTCTCATGGCTCTCGCGGGTCTGGCTTCCCGCCGCCGCCGCAAGTAACGGATTTTTCTTAAATGTAAAGAGTTGCGCCTCGTCGGCTTCGGTCGGCGGGGCGTTTCTCTTTTGCCCGCTCCGTGGCTCTCACGACCCCGTGAGCGCGTCCTAACCGTTAGGGTGGCATACACCGCAACAAAGGAGCGCGGGCGCGTTTACGGGCTTCCTACGGCGTTGGGGAGCGCATCAACGGAACCACCCGAACCACGACTACCGCCGGCGGAGCGTGAAGAACCGCTCAAACTCGGCAATGTGGTATCGCTTCACCCCCTTGCGCCCGAAATCGTCCATCGGCTCTAACACCGACACCTTGCCCGACCGCTCCGCGCGGCACAAGTAAGCGTCCAAGGAATTCACGCTCATCCCCAACCGCTCGGCGAGTTGAGCGCGGGTCGCCCACTTTTGCGGACTCTCTTCGGTCTCCCTCTTCGGCGGCGTTTGTTGCTCCGCCATTGTCTCAACCGCCACGGCGAGCATCCGCGCCATCATGCTCGGCAAGTCGTAGGGAGCGACCCCGCTCACCGCCTCCGTCATTCGTTGTATCAATATTTCTCTTTGTGTTTTCACATAGAAATTTTAACTGTGTTCTACGAAAAACAATGAGAAGTAAAAACGAAGTACGCAAGAACTACGGACTTGACTTTAAACACCATGCGGCTATAATACACCCAACAAGAATATCACCTTACCGCACATTCTCGGCGTACCGAAAAACGCCGTTTTCCTACGTTTATCTGGCACTTTTATTGGTATATTTTACCTAACACATTGAAAATGCACACCTTCCGTCAAATCCCCCGTACTGAAAATGAGCCGCTTAACCGGTGCAAAACGGTTAAGCGGCTTTTTGTTTTAGGCGCTGAGGGTATGTGCCAGCCTCCTTACGATTGCGCGTATGCATTCTGCCCCCGTGGGCATGGGGATGCCCAGGGAGAGAAGGCGGGCGTTGCTCATGGCGGTGTGCTGCGGGCGGGCGGCGCGGTAGAAGGCAGCGTCGCGAAGGCTCAGGGGGCGCACCTCGGGCGCGGCGGGCAGCAGGCCGCAGGCAGCGGCCTCGCGCAGGGCGGTGACGGCGCAGTCGAGGCGGCTCATCGGGGCTCCGCCGGAGCAGAGGTGGAGGATGCCGCGGCAGGTGCCCAAGGCGGGGTGCAGGAGCGCGCGGGCAATGTCTTCCGCATCCGTCGGCAGGGAGAATTGGTCGGCAATGGCGCTGAGCGCCTCCCCGCGTTGCGCGCGCAGCACCGTCTGCTCGATAAAGGAGGAATGGTTATCAAAACCGCCCACCCATGATACGCGGGCAATGAGGCTCTCCGCATAGGCTTCCGCAATGGCGAACTCGGCCTCGCGCTTGCTTTCGCCATAGATGTTGAGCGGCTTGCAGCGGCTGCTCTCATCCTTCAGCCCCGCGCGCCGCCCCTCCAGCACATAATCCGTGGAGAGGTGGAGGAAGCGCGCCCCTGTGTGGCGGCAGGCCAGAGCCATGGCGGCGGGGGCAGCGGCGTTGACGAGGTGGGCTTGCAGCGGGTCGGCTTCACAGGCCTCTAAGTTGCTCACGGCAGCGGCGTTAAGGACAAGCTCCGCCCCGCAGGTGAGCACGAGGTCGGAGACGGCGGCCGTGTTTTCCAGCGGGCAGTCGGCATGGGCGGGGGCGAGTACGCGGTAGCCCTCGGCTAAGGCGCGGCGGGCAATCACCCGGCCTGTTCGCCCGGAGGCGCCGAAGAGCAGCAAGGTCCCCTTCATGGACGTTCGGCGGTGTCAGTGCAGCAGCAAATTGCGCTGCCAGCTCATGAGCTGCGCCAGGCCCTCGGTCTCGTCGGAGACGATGTGCTCCAGCTGGGAGCGGGAGGCAATGAGGGCGGCTTCGATATCCAACTGTTCGGCCGCGGCGTCGCGGATGCCCTGCCAGTGCGCCAGCTTGGTGTCAAAGTGGGGGTCGGGGGTGTGGCGCTCCTTCTTGGGAATTTCGGGGTATTCGGACTCATCCGTCAGCTGAAAGCGCTCCACCGTCTTGCGGAAGCGTGCCGCGCGGTGTGCGTGCATGCTGCGGGTGGGGAACACGGGGCGGAACTCCTCCAGCGCGTTGCTCCAGCGCAGCAGGTCGTCGTTGGAGCAGACCATGAAACACGGGCGGTCCCACTCGGCTGCCTCGCGATCGCGCCAGGTCCACAGCGCTTTGAGAGCGGCCAGACCGCGGCGGTTGAGGCGCCCGCAGCCCTTGATGCGCCACGGCTCCTCGTTGACGGACTGATAGCGCTCTCGGCCGTGTTGCAGATTGGCCGCGCAGCTCTCGATAAACCAGTCGTAGCGTCCCTTTTCGCGGAGGGCGGCCACCAGTTTGTCGGCCATCTCCAGCATGTACTTCACGTCGCCTTGGGCGTATTCCTCCATCTCGGCGGGGATGGGGCGGCGGCCCCAGTCGGCCTTTTGGTTCTTTTTGCTGAGCACGATGCCGTAGTAGTGCTCCACGAGCGCGGCCAGCCCGAAGCGGCGGAAGCCGAGCAGGCGGGCGGCAATCTGCGTGTCGAGAATCATGTGCGGCAGGGCGCCGTCATAGGCGTTCTGGAAGAGGCTCATATCGTAGTCCGCGCCGTGCATCCACACGTCCGTCTCTTTGAGCCAGTTCACGAAGAGGCTCATGTCTTCGATAGCCAGCGGGTCGATGATGCTCACGCCGTCCGCATCCGCATATTGGATGAGGCAGAGCTTTTCGCGGTGGCGGTGCAGGCTGTCCGCCTCCAGATCGAGCACGGTGCGCCCCTGCGGCTGTTGCACCGCACGCTGTTTCCACTCAAAAAGTCCCTGTGCATCCGTAATCATGAGCGGCGCGCATCCTACCACATAAGTGTTGATGTTGCAAGCCTATTCACGTGCGCGCCCGCGCTCATGTTGCTTTTGACCGAGCAACGCTTCCTAAAAAGGAATTGACCCGTCTATGTGATATATGGTATGAAGAAAAAGCAACTCCCTGCCGGGTACAGGTGAGCCGCGGAATGGATTTTAGCCTTGATAACGAAGCCTGAGATGAACCTTCCCTCCTGTCAGACGATACATGAGCTCTCGGGGCTGCATCGCGCGTTCCTGAAGGTGAGAACCTCATTCGTGCGCTCGCGCAGCAAGCGCCATGAAATCCGCAATCGTTTCCGCGCTGTTCGTTATCGCTATGTGCAGCATCCCGATGCGCCGTTTGCGTTTGTCTCCTACATCGGCAGCGTGTTCTCGCCGAAGGCCGACCCCGCCACCTTCATTTACCACACGAACCTGTGGGAGGCGCGTTGCATCGGCGAGGTGTTGTTGGAGCTCGGTTATAACGTCGATTTCGGCGATTATCTGGATGAGGCGTTCACGCCTGAGCGCCCCTATGACCTGGCGTTCGACAACACGGGGCATTTGGGGGCATGGGCCGATAAACTGGGGCCCGATTGCGTGAAGGTGGCTTATGTGACGACGGCGTATCCCCCTGTCAGCAATGCGGCTGAGCAGGAACGCGTGAAAGCTCTGGAAGCCCGCCGGCCCGGGGCCTGTTATCTGCCCCGGCGCCAGATGAAGGAGACGCTGTGGGATGCATCCCTGCGCTGTGCGGATCGCGTGCTCCTGATTGATGACGGCTGGAGCCGCAGCACGTTCCCCCAAGACTATCTGAAACAGGCGGATTCCGTTCTGCCCACCTTCGGGGAGCCCTGTTCCTCTCCGGAGAAGACGCCTGATGCGGCGCAGCACTTTTTCTGGATGGGCGGCGGCGGTTGTGTCCACAAAGGGCTGGATTGGTTGCTCGAAATCGTGGCGAAGCACCCGGAATGGCACCTGCATATGGCGGGGGCGGTCAGGCGTGAGACGGATTTCTGCCGCATTTATGAGAAGGAGCTGGCCCTGCCCAATGTCCACATGCACGGCTATATCTCGCCGGAGTCCGCGGAGTTTGCCGAGATTTGCCGCCGCTGCGCCTTCTTCGTCTGCCCCTCCGGCAGCGAGGGAGTGTGCGTCGCGGCGCTGACCGCTATTGCGGCGGGCTTGTACCCCATCCTCAGTTATCAGACGGGGGTGTCGCTGCCTGAGGGTGTCGGCTGCACGCTGCCGCGCGAGCTGACGCTGCCGGCGCTGGAACAGGCTATGGCCGAATGTGCCGCTGCCGATGCATCCGAACGCGCGGCGCAATGCGGCACCTTGCAGGAGTGGGTGCGCGCCCGCGCCTCCCGAGAGGCTTTCCGTGAGCATATGCGGGCGTTTTTCAAGGGTATTAAGGAGGGCCGCAAGTCATGAGAGCGCGAATCGACATCAACGCGCCGCAGGCGGAGCTGAATATCAAGGCCGCCAAGCGGATGCACCTGAAGGTGGTGGGGTATGACAATCGCATCCGTGTCCTGTCCCGGCGCGTGCAGGCTCGCATCGAGATTTGGGGCTGTGATAACACCTTGGAGTTGGAGGATGATTGTGTCCTGCCTCCCGACTCGTTCATCTGCATCGGCGCGCCGGATTGCCCTGCCCACCATTGCCGCATTCACATCGGGCGCTCCAGCAGCTTTGATTCCGATTTTGAAATGCGCTTGATGGAGAACGGAAGCGAGATTAACATCGGTTCCGAGTGCATGGTGGCGGCGCATGTCAGGATGTGGTGTACGGATACGCACGCTATCCTTCAGGACGGGAAAGTCGTGAATGTGGGGCGCTCCATCACCATCGGCGACCACGTTTGGGTGGGGCTCAATGTGTATTTCTCCAAAAACTCCGGCGTGGGGAATCAATGTATCGTCGGTTGGGGGAGCCTTGTCACCCGAACGTTCACGGAAGATAACTGCGTGATTGCGGGCAATCCTGCGGCTATCGTCAAGAGGGGGGTGGAGTGGCAGCGCACGCGCCCGAACAGTTTTGCTCATCCGGAAGAGGAGTATCCCGGTTTCCGCGTCGGCGGGGATGCGACCTATGCCCTCGGGCGACTGCAGCTGCGCCTGCGCATGGCGCTGTACCGCTTCAAAATGAACCTTTATTCCAACCCGATTAAGCAGCGTAAATACCGTCTGTTGACGGAAGATATCAACGCCCGCCTGGCGCACGGGCGGGGGAAGGAACAATCGTTATAAACGGCCGTCAGCGGTTATGATGTGTATGAAACAGTCTGAATACCCCGATTTGAGCGTTATCACGGTATGCTATAACGCACGGGAGGTGTTGCCCCGTTGTGTGGAGTCCGTGCGGCATTTGCGGGATGAAAATCGCCTGAGCTACGAACACCTGATTATCGACGGTGCATCCACCGACGGTACGGCGGAGTATGTCGCGCAGCTGCATGCGGAAGGTAAGGTGGCTCAGTATGTCTCCGAACCCGATGCCGGTATTTACGATGCCATGAATAAGGGCATTCGCATGGCTAAGGGTAAAATCATCATCCTCATCAATGCCGATGATGAGCTGGTGGCCGACGGCTGCTACGCCTGCTGTGAGCCGATTTTGGCGGGGCGTTGTCTCTACACGGTCGGACAATCGCAAATCGTTGACACCAAGGGGGTGTGTACCGGGCTGACCTCCGTTGATTTTGAGAATGTTTTCATTCGCTCACCGTATTCTCACCAAGCCTTGTTCTGTAGTACCGCACTCTATCGGGAGCACGGCGGCTACATGGTGGATAAGCGCTTCCGCATCGTCGCGGACTCGGTCTGGAAGGCACAGATGGCGGCGATGAAGATTCCCTATGAGGTGGTTCCCGTTGTTTGTTCGCGTTTTCATCTCGGCGGTGTTTCCTGCAGCGCGGAGACGCACAAGGAATGCATCCGCTTGATTTTGCTCAATGAGCCGTATTTGGCCAAGCAGCTCCCGCAGGAACCGCATGTGATGCGGGAACTGCTCAAGGAATTGCGGCAGATAGAATCCCGTTGCGACGCCGTCAGCGGGCAAGGTATGGGGGAGGAGTTGATGCAGCAGGTGTTGGCCTATGTGCGGCGCATGGCGGCCTTGCTTCCGCCGGCGGAGCGCGACCGTTGTCGCTCGGGCTTATTAAAGCGCCGCCGCCGTTGCCTCTTCCGTATGCTGTTTTCACGGAAGAGACATCGCCTCAAAACCGAGGCCTCTTTCTGCCGCGCCTTGGTTGCCTGTCTGCAAGAGGTATAAAACGCGCTCCCCGGCAGCCTTACCTCAGTGTGTGAGCTTCACCTTGAGGTTAAAGAGCGCCGTGCTCAGGAGGTTGAGCGGGTTGCGGCGCAGGCGGTGGCGACCTTTGAGAACAAAGGGAGCGGTGCTCGGTGTGGTGCCGCTTTCCTTCTCTGCCTTCTCCGCTTCGCGGATGCAGGCTATCACCTGGTTGTGGAAATTGTATTGCGTGGCGAGCAGGTGGCGAGCCTCGCGAATGGCGGGCAGGCGTTTCTCGTACTCGTTGTTGTCGATGGCCTCGCGGATAATGCGGGTGGCCTCCGCCGGGTCATCGGCAGGGATGGGGATGAAACAGCCCTCGGGTAACACCTCGGCCAGCTTGGGGTCGCCTGCGTAGAAGGTGAGGCAGAGGCCGAGAATGGGGTCGGAAATCTTGTCCGTCCAATGGTAGGGGGCCAGGTAGTTCTCCATGGCCAGATGGTATTTGTAGTCCGAGAGCGCCTCGTACTTGACGTCGAGCGGGCGCACGCCGTGTCCGAACCACTCCATCTCGGGAATGTGCTCGGCGACGTAGCTCGTCAGTTGGTAGCGCTGGTAGTGCGCCGTGTGCTTCTGCTGTTTGGAGGAGCAGACCGTGGAGAAGAGCTTGGTCTTGGGGTAGTCCGGCTCGGACTGCACCTCATCCCACGAATACCCTGCAAACCACTGCAGAATCCCGGGGGCAATGTGGTGGTGCGGGTGCGGGAGATACTGTGGCAGATGTGTGGTGAGCACGTGGCCGAACTGGTGGGTGTAGCAGGGCGGGTAGAGCTTGATGGTGGGCGGTTCCGCCGTGGCGAGGATAGTGTGCTCTCTCGGGCAGCAGAGCTCCTCTCCCTCGTTGACGATGCGGCCTACTGAGCGGCGGGGAAAATCATCGTAGACCACCAGCCAATCGTAGTCGACACAGTCGGCATCGGGGATAAAGGTGCAGTCGCCGATGGTGTAGGGCTGCCCGTGGGGGACGGCTGTCAGAGCGTGGCTGATGAATTTGATACGGTGCATAGTCGGAACGGACAAGCTATTCTACCGCGGCGCGCGCGCCCCTGCAAGCGGAAAGAATCCGCCCCTCGCTTTTTTGCATTTCACTTGACAGTTGGGGCTTTATTCGCTATACCATAGGACGTATGTCAGACACGGAGCACTGCAATTTTATCTGCCTGAAATGGGGGACGCGTTATCCCGCATCGTATACGAATACGCTGTACCAATCGGTCAAGCGCCACATGCACCGTCCCTTCCGCTTCGTGTGCATTACGGACGACCCCACGGGGCTCGATGAGGGCATTGAAACCCGCCCGCTGCCTGAGAACCCCGGCTACAAGGTCTGGCCGGATATTTTCATCAAGCTGGTCATGCTCAAACCCGGTTTCCTGCAGCTGACCGGCCCGACGATTTTTATGGACGTGGATGTGGTTATCATGGGCGACTTGGATTGCTTCTTCGACTACATGCCCGGCAAGAACTGCATTATCCACAACTGGATTGAGTGGCACAAAACCCTCTTCCGCAAGCGCCCCGCCATCGGCAATTCCTCCGTCTTCCGCTTCCAGGCCGAGAACTGCGGCTACATTTACGAGACTTTCATGCGCGAGTTTGACGAGGCCAATGACCACTCCAAGTATCCCACGGAGCAGGCCTATCTCACCCATGCCATGAAGGAGGTTTACTGGTGGCCCGAGGAGTGGGTGCGCAGCTTCAAGCGCACCTGCCGCCCCATGTTCCCCTTCAACCTGTTCTGCACCCCCAAGAGACCCGATACGAAGATTCTCGTCTTCCACGGCGCGCCCGACCCCGATCAGGCCGTGGCCGGGTTCGAGGGCAAGAAGCTGCACCACAAGACGCTGCCGGCCCCGTGGATTCTCGACGATTGGCATGCGTGAACCGCGGCTGCAACCTCTTTTTGACCGACCGTGATTCTCGTCCGCCTCTCCGATGGGTTGGGTAACCAGCTCTTCCAATACGCTTACGCGCTCTGTGTGCAGCAGTGCGGCGCAGAGGTGCAGCTGGATTGCTCTTGGTTCCCGGAGTTCGGCCTGAACACGCTCAAAAATGCGACACCCCGCGCCTATGCGCTGGGGCCGTACTCCCTGCGCCTGCCCATGGCCCCCTTGCCCATGGCGGAGAAACTGACCTACGGCAGCGGCCTGCTCGCACCGCTGCGCCGCCTGTTGCATCAGCGTCCCGGATTGTTGCGCGAAGGGCGGCAGAATACGGAGCCGGCCCGCATAGCAGGCATCGGGGCGGATAGGCTGATTCGCGGCTTTTTCCAAGAGGCCCGCTACCCTGACATGGTGCGGCCCGCCCTGCTGGAGGATCTGCGGCTGCCGGAGGAAAGCCTCAATGCCGCCAACCGTGAGATGCTGGAGCAGATTCGCTCCTGCAACGCTGTGGCCGTTCACATCCGCCGCGGGGATTACCTCAACGCCGACTGCATCGGTGTGCACGGCATCTGCTCGGCGGAGTACTATGCCAAGGCTGTGCAACGCCTGGCAGAGCAGACGGGGCAGGAGCCGCATCTCTTCGTCTTTTCCGACGATGCCGCATGGGTGCGGGAGAACTTCAAATCCCCGTGCCCGGTAACCCCCGTCGCCATTAACTCCGGCGCAGACGGGCATTTGGATATCAACCTCATGCGCCACTGCCGCCACGCCGTCATCGCCAACAGCACCTTCTCGTGGTGGGGCGCCTGGCTCATCGAGAATCCCGGCAAGGTTGTCATTGCGCCCGAACACTGGTTCGCGGACGGCCGTGACGTCTCGGCTCTCTATCCGCCCGCATGGCTGCGGATGTGAGGCCCGGGCTCCTTTTCCTATTACTAACAGGAAGGTGTGAGAGCTATATCGTAAACTTAGTCACAGAAAAAATGGCACACATTAAAACGTCTAAAGGATATCTTGAGTATTCCCGCCGCTTTCTCTATTTTGGTGATAAGGTGATTAATAAGGAGGTAATGCTGGAGAATCTGCGCATTCTTGCGCTTTATCTGGATAAGATTGACATCAACTGGGGGCCGGCGTTCGGTACGCTCATCGGCATTGTGCGTAATGATGATTTCCAACCTTGGAAACCGGTTTTTGATGTCTATATCCTGAAAGAGGATGAGGAGCGTTTCAAGGATATCCTGTGGTTGCTCAAGGAGGTAGGGTTTGAACTTGTGCGCTATGAAAGACGCGGCCTCTATTACCTGCAACGGAACGGAGAGTACATTAAAGTCTTTGTGCTGCACAAAATCAGCAGCGACGTGCGCCATACGGGCGGGTCGGATTTCATTCATGAAAAATACATTCAGAATACGGTTAAATGGGATTTTAAAGGCATAGAACTCAATGTCCCTGCGGCGGTAGATGAATATTTTGCCTTTCAATACGGTGTGGAGTGGACGACGCCGAAACAGACCGTTCATTATTCCGCCAATCCTTTTGTGAAGCTGGCCTCCACTATTGGCGCATGGGTGCAGGACAAGGCTCCGGACAGCTTTTACTACGCTTGGCTGCTGCGGCATCGACAAAAAGATTTCCGGCGTTTCAAGCAACGCTGCGAAAGGGCGGGCATTCCCCTGCCGAAGGATGTACAATTGGCTAACATGAAACCTCGCCGCTACAAGAAGGTGCTGACCGTGGGTGTCTACGATTTGCTGCACAAGGGCCATGTGGAGTTATATCGCCGTGCTAAAGGGCTGGGAGACTATCTCATTGTGGCTGCCCAGGACGGCGATTTCATTCTCAAGTACAAACCGGCCGCCAAGGTAATGAACTCCACCGAGGACCGCAAATACATGATTAAAGCCATCCGCTATGTGGATGAGGTGATTACCTACACGGACGTCGATAAGATTGTGCAGGAGGTGGATTTTGATGTCTTTGTCACAGGCCCTGACCAATGTCACCCGGGCTTTCAGAAAGCGATACAGTGGTGCGAAGCTCACGGCAAGGAGCATCTCGTGCTGGCCAGAACGGACGGTGTCAGCTCCAGTGAGTTGAAGGCCAAGATTGCTCTCAAGACGCAGCAGCGCGCATAAGACGTGCCAGCCCGAAAGAGCTTGACTTTTCGGGCTTTTCTGCGTATGCTTTCCGCGCACCATGGCCACGGATATCCGCTTCAAACGCAATTTCTCGATTATCGCCCACATTGACCACGGCAAGACGACCCTCTCGGATCGCCTGCTGGAGTTCACCCACACCATCGGGCAGCGCGATATGCAGGAGCAGCTCCTCGACGCCATGGATTTGGAGCGCGAAAAGGGCATCACCATCAAGTCCCACCCCGTGACCATGCAGTACACGGCTAAGGACGGCAACACCTATGAGCTGAACCTCCTTGATACGCCCGGTCACGTGGACTTCTCTTACGAGGTATCGCGCTCCCTGGCCGCCTGTGACGGCGCCGTGCTCATCGTGGATGCGGCGCAGGGCGTGGAGGCTCAGACGCTCGCCAACATGCACCTCGCGCTCGACCAGCAGCTCGAAATCGTCCCCGTTATCAATAAGATTGACCTCCCCAGCGCCAACCTGCCTAAGGTCTACAAGCAGCTCGAAGACATCATCTGCATTCCGCACGAGGAAGCCATCCACTGCTCCGCCAAGGCGGGCATCGGCATCGAGGAGGTGCTGGAGGCCATTGTGCAGCGCATCCCCGCCCCTGCCCCCGCGCAGGACGACAAGCTGCGCGCATTGGTGTTCGACTCCGTGTACGATGCCTACCGCGGCGTCGTCTCCTATGTGCGCCTGGTGAGCGGCAGCGTCTCCCGCGGCGACAAGGTGAAACTCTTTGCGACGGATGAAACCTACGAAGTGAAAGAGGTGGGTATCTTCACCCCCAAGATGCAGGCCGTGGACCACTTGGAGACGGGCGACGTGGGCTACATCATCGCCAACATGAAGTCCGCCGCGGATGTGAAAATCGGCGATACCTACACGAACGTGCTCGCTCCCTGCGAGGAGCCTCTGCCCGGTTTCCGCGAGATTCGCCCCATGGTGTTCTCGGGCATTTACCCCGTGGATTCCGCGGACTACGAGGCTCTGAAGGCCGCCATGGCCAAGCTGCAAATCAACGATGCCGCCTTCACCTACATGGGCGAGAGCTCCATCGCGCTCGGCTTCGGTTTCCGCTGCGGTTTCCTCGGCCTGCTGCACATGGAGATTATCCAGGAACGTCTGCGCCGCGAGTTCAACATGGACGTGATTTCCACCTACCCCTCCGTGATTTACGAGGTGACCCGCACGGATGGTGAGGAGCTGCTCGTGGACAACCCCAGCGTGTTGCCCGAGCCGCAGGAAATCAAGGAAATCCGCGAGCCGATGGTCAAGGTGTTCATCATGATTCCCGCGGACTACATCGGCGATATCATGCGCATCGTGATGGAGAAGCGAGGCGAGGTGACGCACACGGAGACAATTGACGATACGCGCGTGATGCTCACCTGCCGCATCCCCATGGCGGAAATCCTCGTCGATTTCAACGACAAGCTCAAATCCACCACCCGCGGCTACGGCTCCATGGACTACGAGCTGGACGGCTATCAGGCCGCGCAACTGGTGAAGATGGACATGATGATTGCGGGCGAACCCGTGGATGCTTTCTCGATGATTGTCCACCGCGAACGCGCCGAGGCACAGGGCCGCGAGCTGGCGCTCAAGCTCAAAGAGGTGATTCCCCGCCAGCTCTTCACCGTGGCCATTCAGGCTTGCATCGGCGGCAAGATTATCGCCCGAGAGAGCATTACGCCCATGCGCAAGAACGTGACCGCCAAGTGCTACGGCGGCGACGTGACGCGTAAGCGCAAACTGCTCGAAAAGCAGAAGGAAGGTAAGAAGCGCATGAAGGCCATTGGTAAGGTTAACATCCCGCAGGAAGCCTTTATCAACGTCCTTAAGAGCGGAGACTGATTGATTGCCGAGTTCGGTTAGGCTTCGGCAATCAGCAGGACGGCGTGGTAGGTGAGGGGCAGCGCATTGTCCGCCGTGGGGTGGGCGGCGCGGTAGTCGGCCTCGAACGCGCGGAGCTGCGCGGGGGTGGAGATGGCGCGCGTGTTGGCACCGTTCACACCGGTGCGCCGTAAGTGGTCGAGCAGGTCGCGTGCGGAGGGGAAGAGGAGCGTCTCTTCCCAATCTTCGGCGTGGCGAATTCTAAAGCCCGCATGCTCCGCCATGGCGGTGAAGGCGGCAGGGGCGGGGTAGTGCAGGGGGGCGTTCGCCACGGCGGCGAGTTCGTGAAAATGGCGGTCGCCGAAGGAAGCGAGAGCCAGCACACCGCCCGCGTTCATCACGCCGTGCGCTTTCGGAAAAAAGGATGCCAAATCATCGAACCATTGCAGCGCGGAGGCAGAGGCGAGGAGATCCAGCCCGTGCGGGTAGGGCAGCGTCTCGGCATCACCCTCCAGCGTGAGGGCCTGTTTGAGCCCGACGGGAATCCAGTCGAAGGCGGCGGGCGTGAGGTCGTTGAACCACCATTCCGCGTCAGGAAAGCGGGCGGCGAGGTGGCGCGTCAGAAAGCCCGTGCCGATGCCGATTTCCAGCGCGCGTTGCACGGCGCGCTGCGGAGCGTGCTCCGCAAGGGCGGCGGCGAGCTTGTCCGCCATGTTGCGTTGCACCACGGCGGCATCCTCATACTGCCCGTAGTGCCGCGCAAAACTGTTGCCGATGCGCTGTTTGTCAATCGCCACGTGTCAGTCGTTCAGGTGGCGCAGCACGATGTCCGCGTCCGCAAAGGGGTAATGAAAACTTTCGAACTCCGTGCCGAGACCCACACTGTGCCAGTAGTCGCGCATCTTGTCGGGCGGGAAAATCTCGTCCTTGGTGCCGATGTAGGCGGCGTCCCAGCGGAGGTGCGCGGCGGAGTCCGCCTTGCTGCGCTCGGCGAGAATCGTCAGCTCGTCAATCTTCGCCTCGATGGGGCGGTCGGCAAAGGGACCGTCGGGGATGTACCGCACACCGCCGTAGGCTTTTTCGTTGAAGGGATTCATGCCGACGCGGGCGAGTCCCTGCATGGTGCGCATCACCACGCGCAGGCGCATACCCCAGCGGTCATCCACGGGGAAGGGCGTGCCGTTGAGCGCAATCGCCTTGTGCAGCGGCAGGTCGCGGCAGCACTGCTCCGCCACCCACACGCCGAAGGACCACGCGAAGAGGTAGATACGGCGGTAGCGCGCGAAGCGTTCGGGAGCGAGCGGGGCCATCTCGCGGTGGTCGCAGAGCGCGAGCACATCGCAGCCCGCGGGCTTGATGTGGCACACGGCGTTCGGCGTGGCGGCCCAGCCGAGCATGAAGATGACGAGGTCTTCGTTCTTCTCGTCCTGTATCAGCCAATCTTCTTGCATAAGTCGAGGAGGGGGGAGAGGTCGCGGAGGGTCATGCCCGCGTTGAGGGAGAGGCGGATGCGCGCGGTGCCCTGCGGTACCGTGGGGTGGCGGATGGCGGTGAGCCAGAGCTCGCGTTCCCGCCCCGCCTCCGCAACGGCGAGGGCGCGCTCATTGCTGCCGCAGGGGATGGGGATGATGTGCGATGCCGCGGGGATGCCGCTCGCTTCGGAAAACTCTTGTATCAGCTCCGCGAGGTGCGCCCGCAGGCTGTCCGTGCCGGGGTACAGGTCGCCTTTCAGGGATTCCGTGCGCATCTCATGCAGCACGAGGGCATCCCAGAGCAGGGTGACGGGCGGCAGCGCGGTGGAGAAGATGAGCGGGCGCATGCGGTTGATGAGCCAGCGGCGCAGCAGGGGAGAGCAGATGACGGCGGCACCCGCGCCCGCGAGGGCCTTGCCGAAGGTCACCACCATGAGGTCCACCTCCCGCTCCAGCCCCAGCTCGGCGGCGTAGCCCTTGCCCTGCGGCCCGCGCACGCCGAAGGAGTGCGCCTCGTCCACATACAGATAAAAGCCGTATTTCTTCTTCAGCTCGACAATCTCCGCCAGCGGGGCGAGGTCGCCGTCCATGCTGTACAGCGATTCGATGATGACCCACACTGTCTGACCTGCTTCGGCACGCTGCAACTGCTGCTCCAGCGCGGCAACATCGTTGTGCGGGAAACGTCGGAACGCAGCGTTGGTGTGTTGCAGCCCCTCGATGATGCTCGCGTGCACCAGCTTGTCGGCGAGGATGAGGTCGCCCTTCTCCGCCAGCGCGGGCATGAGCCCGCTGTTGGCCATGAAACCGCAACCCAGCACCAGTGCCGCGCGGTCGGGGAACAGTTGCTCGAGTTCCTCCTCCACAATGTCGTACTCCGCGCTGTTGCCCGTCATCAGTCGCGAGGCGGGGTTGCCGTGCGCAAAGGCGCTCAGGCGCTCCTGCCCCCAGGTGCGGGCGGCATAGCTGTGCACATCCACGCCCGCATAGGCACTCGCGCTTAGCCCCAAATAATCATTCGAGGACAGATTCAGGTAACGCTTCCCCTCGTGCCGCAGGTATATCCCCTCCGGAACCACCGTCCGCAGCGTCCGCAAATTCCCCGCCGCCTCCAACTCACCGAGCGCCGTCTCAATTCTTTCCGTTAAATTCATGCGAGCGAAGCGAGCCGAATTTTCACTTCGTACTTCGTACATCGTACATCGTACATTACTCTTCGTATTCCGCCCAGCTGCTGCTGGTTTCCCACACGCGCACGCGCTCCAGGCGCACCTCGGCGCGCACGGGGTAGGAGAACGCGCCCGCCTTGGCCTTCTCCAGCGCCTGCTTGGCGTGGCGGAACACCGTCTGCGCCATCATCTCGCTGGTGGGGTCACTGCTCTCGAAGGGAATGATGTGTTCGCCGTAAATCTCGCGGAACTTCGCGTAGTTAGGGTCCGCTGTGTTCATGCAGAGCGCATGGTCAAACTGCTCCACAAAGCTCTCCATCATCTCCTTCACCACCTTGAAATCCATCACCATCTCGCGCTCGTCCAGCGAGTCCGCCACATACACCATCTCCACGCTGCGGGTGTGGCCGTGCGGGAACTGGCAGCTGCCGGGATGTTTGGAGAGCAAGTGGCCGCTCTCCACCTCGATGGACTTGCAAATGCGGAACATAACCCCGCTATCATGCCACAGAATGCCCGAAATCGCAAGGCCAAGAAACGAAAAACAGGTTCGGCCGAAACCGAACCTGTCTCCCGACGGAAAAACGGAAGGATTAGGCCACGGGCGTGACACCCTTCTTGAGGATGATGTTGCCGTACTTAGCCAGCTCGCCGCTGATGACCACGGCATAGGCCTTCTTGGCGCGCTCGTAGAAAGCGTAGCGCTCCATGCGCTCAATCTCGCCCGTGTAGTTGAGGGCGGCGCGGTACTTTTCCTCCACCGTGGGGTCGAGCGTATCGCCGGGCACGGCGGCCATCATGATGACGGGCGTGGCGTAGCTGTCCAGCTCAAAGAGCGGAATCATGCCCGCGAGAATAGCGTCCGCGCCGATGCCGTCCGCGCGCACCACCGTGGGGTTGAAGGTGTGGGCGGGGAAGTGAGCGTCCGAGATGACAATCTCATCACCATGGCCCATTTCGGCCATGATTTTGAGCAGGGAGGGAGAGATGACGGGAGAAATACCTTTCAACATAGCGGTAGCACTATGGCACAATTCTCCTGAAGCGTCAAGCCGGTAGGCGCTTCTTTATTGCCAAATGGGTACATAGCATGTAAAATACGCGCGTGACTTGGACGCCGCTGAAAATCTATGCTCTGAAACTCGCGCTGTTTACCACGGTGCTGGGCTATATGGCGCTGGACCTCATGTTGCTGCATGGGCCCGTGTATCAGTTCCTGCACACGGAGGGTAAAGTGGCGCCCGACGGCGTGGCCAGCGTACACGGTGACATCATCACGCCCGCTCAGTTCGCCCGCTACGCGGCGGAGCAGAACGCACTCTCGGGCAAGGAATCTTCTGCACCCGCGCCCGGTCAGGAGGCCACGCTCGCGCTCGGCATGGTGCGCGACGCCATGGTGCGCCTCCGCACCCGCTACAACGAGACGCGCCTGCCCGACATGCACAAGGTGGCGGAGGAGGAGGTTGTGCGCCTTGCCTCCCGCTGCACGGATGCCAAGGCCTTTGACGCGCAGTTGGCCTCGCAGGGCTACACGCGCCGCAGTTTCACGGATAAACTCGACACGCGCCTGCGCGGCATGGTGCTGTTGGAGCGCGCGGTGGAGCCCGTCTCGGAGGTGGATAACGCTGCCGTCATCGCGCATTACCGCCAGCTGAAGGAGGAGCTGGCTATCCCCGCCTCCCGCCCGCTGCGCCACATCTTCTTCTCCACCGTCGGACAGCAGCCCGAGGACGTACGCCGTCGCGCGGAGCTGTGCCTGCACCGTCTCCTGGCGGGCGAGGATTTTTCCGAACTGGCCGCCGAGCTGAGCGAGGATGAGCGCACGCGCGAACAGGGCGGCCGCCTCGGCACCGTTTATGATGACGGCCGCACCCCGTTGCCCGAGCTGCCCCTCTTCGGTGACAAGGCTATGGCCGCGGGCGAGCCGATGCTGGCGGAGAGCCGCTGGGGCTGGCATGTCCTGCTGGCCGGGCCTGTCACCCCTGCCTACACCCCCTCTTTGGATGAGTGCCGCGAGACGCTGCGCACGGCCATCATCAGCGCCCAGAGAGAGCTGGGGCTCAACAGCTATTTCAAATCCGCCCTGAGCGAAGGGCTTCACACCAAGCACATCAAGATTCATGTCAAGTGACCGCATCACCGTCTCCCGCGCCGCCCACGGTCTGCGCGGGGAACTGACCGTCCCCGGCGACAAGAGCATTTCGCACCGCGTGGCCATCCTCGGCGCGTTGGCGGCCGGCTCCATGCAGGTGCAGAACTACCTGTGCAGTGAGGACTGCCTGAACACCCTGCGCGCCATGCAGCAGCTCGGGGCGCAGGTGGTAATCCCCGATGCCTCGCGGCCGCAGAACTTTACGCTGACGGGCACGGCGCTGGCCCCCACCGCCCCCGCGCGTGACATCGACTGCGGCAACAGCGGCACGGGCATGCGTCTCATGGCGGGTGTGCTGGCCGCGCTACCGTTTAAGAGCAAGCTCTACGGCGACTCCTCCCTCTGCTCCCGCCCGATGAAGCGCATCATCGACCCGCTGGCGCTCATGGGCGCCAGCCTCACCGCCTGCGGTGAGAAACCCGGCTGCGCGCCGCTGGCGATAGACGGCGGCAAGCTGACGGCGATTCACTACGACCTGCCCATGGCCAGCGCGCAGGTGAAAAGCGCCGTACTGCTGGCGGGCATGCTGACGGAGGGCACGACCTCCGTGCATCAGCCCGCCCTCACCCGCGACCACACGGAACGCCTTTTCGCGCACTTCGGCATCCCCTGCGCCGTGTCGGAGGACGGCCTTACCATCACCGTGCAGGGTGCGGTGCAGCGCATCACGGCCAAGGATATCACCATCCCTGCGGACATCTCCAGCGCCGCGTTCTGGATGGTGGCGGCGAGCATCGTGCCCGGCAGCGAGCTGCTGCTGCGCCATGTGGGCCTGAACCCCACGCGCGACGCCATCATCACCGTGCTCAAGCGCATGGGCGCGGACATCACCATCGTGAACCGCACGGATGCGGGCGAGCCCTACGGCGATATCCTTGTCCGCACCGCCCCGCTGCACGGCACCGTGGTCGAGAAGCACGAAATCCCCAACCTCATTGACGAGATTCCCGTCCTCGCCGTGGCCGCCGCCTTCGCGGAGGGTGTGACCTCCATCCGCAATGCTGCCGAGCTGCGCGTGAAGGAGAGCGACCGCATCGCCACCGTCGTCGGCAACCTGCAGGCCATGGGTGCCACCGTCACGGAATACCCCGACGGCATGGATATCACGGGCGGAACGCCCCTGCACGGCGCCACCATGGACAGCTACGGCGACCACCGCATCGCCATGGGCTTCCTCATGGCGGGACTCGCCGCGGAGGGCGAAACCACGCTGCTGCGCTGCACCAACATCAACACCTCCTACCCCGGCTTCGAGGAACATCTTTCCTCTTTGACCAAGTAAGGCTCTCATGGCACGAATCACGGAAGAGTGCGTAGCGCGCATCAAGGACGCGGCGGATGTCGTGGACTTGGTGGGGCGTTTCGTGCAGCTTCGCCGCGCGGGCAACTCGTGGAAAGCGTGCTGCCCCTTTCATGCGGAGAAAACGCCCTCCTTCCACGTCAATCCCGCGCGCCAGACCTTCCATTGCTTCGGCTGCGGCGTGGGCGGTGATGCCGTGAAGTTCGTGATGATGTTCGAGAACCTCGACTACCCCACGGCTCTGCGCCGCGTGGCGGATATGTACGGCGTGGCCGTCATCGAGGAGGAGGAGAACCCCGAAGCCGCCCGCATGCGCCGCATCCGCAGCCGCGTGGTGGAGGCGAATACCCTCGCGGCGGACTACTTCCACAAAAAACTCTGCCGCGACCGCGCGGCGGACCACGTACGCGCCTACCTCAAGAAGCGCGAGTTCGGTATCGAGATTGCGAAGGCCTGGCAGCTAGGCTGGGCGCCTGCGGATTTCCGGGAGCTGGGGCAGCTGGCCGCCTCCCGCGGTATCGACGAGCGCGTGCTGGCGGATGCCTACCTGCTGGGCCGCGGGCAGCGCGGGCTCTACCCCGTGTTCCGCGACCGCCTCATGTTCCCCATCTGCAACGTGCGCGGGGAGGTCGTCGGCTTCTCGGGCCGCATCATGGAGGAAGGGCAGGACCCGCGCAAGTACGTGAACACGGCGGAGACTGCCGCCTTCCGCAAGGGCGAGCTGCTCTTCGGGCTGTACAAGGCCACGGGCCCCATTGCCAAGGCGGGCATGTGCGTGGTGGTCTGCGAGGGCCAGTTGGACGTGATTGCCTGCCACGAGAAGGCAGACATCCGCAACGCCGTGGCGGGCCTCGGCACCGCCTTCACGGACGACCACGCCAAGATTCTCCGCAAGTATGCCAAGAAGGCCATCCTCTGCTATGACGGCGACAATGCGGGCATCAAGGCCAGCGAAAAAACGTTCAGAAAACTCGCCGCCGCAGGATTAGAAGTGTATCATGCGGCCCTGCCTGCGGGCGAGGACCCCGACTCCCTCATCCGCACGCAGGGCGCGGAGGCTCTGCGCGAGGCCATTGCTGCCGCCCGCCCCTATCTTGAGGTGCGCGTGGAGCTGGAGAAAACGCAGGTGAAAGACGACGTGAACGCCCGCGCCGCGCTCATTCCCCGCATGGCCGACCTCGCCGCCGAGATTACCGACCCCAACCGCCGTGACGTAAGCATTGTGGACCTCGCCACGCGCCTTAACACGGGCTTGGATGAGCTGCGCGCCTCGGTGAACGATATCATCCGAGCCCGCAAGGACGCCCCGCCCGACTACGACCAACGCCGCCCCGCCGCCCCCGTGGCAGGCCCTGACTACGGCGAGTACCCCGAGGAGTCGTACGGCGACTTTGCCGAGCCGGAGCAGCCCGCGCGCCCCGTTGTCCCCATCCGCCTGCACCCCGCTATCCGCGGGCTCATCTCCTTTGCCGCCACGAACAAGGACGCCCAGCACCTCCTCACCGAGCGTATCGAGGAGCTCCAGGAGCCTATCCGCGCGCTCTCCGGCGGCGTCATCCTGCAACGCCTCATGGAGCAGCTGCCCGAGCCCGGCAACACGGAGGCGTGGCAGCAGTTCCTCGTCGGTCTTCCGCCCGAGCAGTCCGCCGCCCTGCGCGACATGAACAATGAGGCCGTCCCCCTGAACAATGTGGACGTCTACGTGGAGCAAGCCTGCTCCCGCGCCGCCCGCGACACCGTGAAGGCCACCATCGACGGCCTCAAATCCCGCATCCGCAGCGGCAACATCTCCCCCGCCGAGGCTATGGCCCTCATGCAGGAATGCACGGAATTGCAGAAGATGCTCGACGCGTGACGCGGTTCGGCAAATCGTGGATTTGTAGATTTACTATGTACTAGGTACTATGTACTATTTTTGAATAGAGTGCGGCGGCAGCCGCCGAACTTGATAAATAGTACCTAGTACATAGTACCTAGTAAATCCCGACAAATTCTCATTTGTCGACTATTCCTCGCCTCCTTCGGGCCACCAGCAAACGCCGTGGCGGACAATGTGGTCGAGCAGGTCCTTATTACCAATGCCGTCGTAAATGACCAAATCAACATCGTGCAGGAGATTCAGTTCAGCAATATGGCGTTTGAACTCCAGAAGGTCGCTCAGTCGCAGTTCGGGTCCCTGCAAGGCTAAATCGATGTCAGAGGCAGGACGATAGGTGCCCATGGCGCGGGAGCCGAAGAGCACGATGCGTTTCACCCTCGGGTTGCTCGACAAAAGGGTGACAAGAGCCCGGCGAACGGTGTCTTTCAGGCCGTCATTCATGTCGGGCAGCAATGTCGTTCAGCTTTTCAGTTGCGGCAGAGAGCATGGGGAAAAAGCGTGAACGGATGAGCTGAGTTGCTTCTTCCGACAGCTTCTCCTCGTAGGTGTGTGCAAAGAGGTTACGAGTCTCCATGGCTCGCAGCCACTCCTCTCCATCGGCGATAAGCCCTTCCGCAAAGGCCAGCTTGATGGTTTCCCGCGGGCTGTTGACGGTGTAACCCTGATAGGTCAGCAAATCCTTGAGCGTCTTCCACGCGAGCTCAAAAGTAAACTCGTAGGTTTGAACAAGCCCGGCCAGCTCCAAATCATTATAACTCTCCTGCGCGCATGCCGTTTTCAGGCGTGCGAAAGCCTTATTCAGGTTCTGCAAGCGTTGCAGCCAGCGTAAATCAGCAGCCATCGTTTTCTGTCGGCAATATATCACAGGCATCCTGCGAAAGTCAACAGCGTGTTTCAAGCATCAATAAACAAGCGGCCTGACATTTCGTCAGGCCGCTTGTGTTATAAAGCTCTCGGGGTGCTTCAGAAGGGGATGTCGTCCTCTTCCTCCATGGGGGCGGGGGGAGGCGGCGTCTGTTGCGGGCGGGGCTGTTGGTAGCCGCCCTGCTGCTGATAACCGCCGTTGCCGCCGTAGTTGTTCTGGCGGGGCTGGTAGTTGCTCTGCTGCTGGTAGCCGCCGTTGTTACCGCCGTAGTTGTTCTGGCGCTGGTAGCCGCCGTTGCCGCCGCCCTGCTGGGCGCCGTCGCGGCTGCCGAGCAGCTGCAGGTTCTCCGCGATGATGCGGATGCGGCTGCGCTTCTGGCCCGTCTGCTTGTCCTCCCACGTGTCCATCTGCAGGCGGCCCTCGATGAAGACAGGGCGGCCCTTGGCGAGGTACTGTGCGGCAATCTCACCCTGGCGCCCCCAGCAGGTGACGTCGAGGTAGGTGACTTCCTCGCGGCGTTCACCCTCGTTCTGGCCGCTGGTGATGCGGTTGACAGCGAGGCGAAGCTCCGTTACGGGCGTGCCGCGGGGAGTGGTGCGGACATCGGGATCGGCGGTCAGGTTGCCGATAATCATGACCTTGTTCAGATTAGCCATAGTGCGATAAATATTGAGTGTGTTGCGTGTAGGAAACCGCCGCTGGGGGCGGTGATATTCGGATGGTGTCATCCTACCTGTTGCCGCGGGGAATGACAAGCAAAAAACACGTTCCGAGAGCTGCTTCCGCGTTGTTGCGCCTTGTTTTTCTTCTGTTGACGTGATTATAGGCTTGCCAGAGCAGGGTTCGCATAGTAATATAACGCACCCGCTATGCGGGCGTGAACTCTTTTTATCCCTGTCATGAACGTTGAACTTATCGAAAAGGCCGTCGAAATCGTCGGTGATAACCAGCTGCTCGTTAATATCGTTTCCAAGCGCGTGCAGCAGCTCAATCACGGCTCCGATCCCTACGTGGTGACGACGCCTGAGATGCAGTGCGGCGATATCGCCCTCACCGAGATTATCGAGGGCAAGATTCAGTGGCACGAGATGACCGAGGAGGAACTGGCCGCTGCGCAGGAGGTGTCCGTGGAGGATCCCTTCGCCGACCTCGCCAAGGAGGCTGCCGCCGCTCCCGCCGTGGATGAGCCCGTGCTGACGGTGACGCCCGACCTGTAAAGCGCCCCGCGCCGCTACGCAAAAGAAAAGCTTTTTCGCGACCCGGCAGGCCGAGAGGCGTTGTCGGGTCGCTTCTTTCCCCGCCCGAACTCCCCTATCCCCCTATCCCCGTATGGCCAAGAAACCTCAGAACGCGAGCAACCTGATTGCCAGCAACAAGAAAGCGGGCCGAGATTATGAGATTCTCGGCAAGTACGAGTGTGGCATTGAGCTGCGCGGTACGGAGGTGAAGTCCATCCGCGAGGGGCGCGTGAACGTGGCGGATGCCTTCGCCCGCGTGGAGAAAGGGCAGGTGTTTCTCTACGGCTGTGATGTGCAGCCTTGGGAGACAGCAGGAAAATGGTTCCAACACGAGGCAAAGCGCCCGCGCCGCCTGCTGATGCACCGCAAGGAAATCCTCAAGCTGGAGATTCAGCAGGCGCAGAAGGGCTTTGCCTTGCCCCTGCTGCGCCTTTACTGGAAGAACGGCAAGGTGAAGGCGGAAATAGGCATGGGCCGCGGCAAGACCCACCGCGACCAGCGCTATGATTTGAAGGAACGCGCCGAGATGCGCGAAGTGCAGCGCGAAGTGCGGCGGTTTAACTCCATGCGCTTCTGATGTCTCGTGACGCCAAACTGATTGCGTTGGAGCAGCGGCCCGTGGGGCGGCTGCTGGCGGAGTACTCGCTGCCGGCCATCATCGGCATGGCGGCTATGTCCGTCTACAACATTGTCGATGCCATTTACATCGGGCAGTTTTGCGGGGCCTACGCCATGGCGGCCATGGCGCTGGTGTTCCCCATCATGAACCTGACGATTGCCTTCGGCACCCTCATCGGTCTGGGCAGCGCGGCCACGGCCTCCATCGCGCTCGGGCAGCAGGACTTCAACCGCGCCTTCCGCGTGTTGGGGCATTGTGTGATGCTGGGGCTTATCGGCGGTGTCATCATCGGCTGGCTGCCCCTGCTGTGGCTGGAGCCGATTCTGCGTCTCTTCGGTGCCACGGATGCCACGCTGCAACCCGCGGCGGATTTCACGCTGGTGCTCATGCTGGGTTTCCCGCTCAGCAGCAGTTTCATGAACCTCAACCACCTCATGCGCGCCAGCGGCTATCCTGCCAAGGCCATGGTGAGCCTGCTCATCTCCATGGTGGTGAATATCGCGGCGGCGCACCTCTTCATCTACGAGCTGGACTGGGGCATGACGGGCGCGGGCCTCGCCACGGTGGCGGCGCAGTTCGTGGGTATTCTCTGGGTGCTGCACCACTTCCTGCAACGCGGCAGCGTGCTGCACTTCTGCAAGGGAATTTACAAACTCTGCGGCCCCATCACGCGCCGCATCATGACGGTGGGGCTGCCGCCTTGCCTGCTCAATGTGGCGGGCTGTCTGGTGGTGGTGGTCTTTAACCAAATGCTGCTGAGCTATGAGGGCGAGATGGGGGTGGGCGCCTTCGGCATCATCAACCGCGTGGTGTTCCTCTTCGTGATGATTGTGCTCGGCATCACGCAGGGCATGCAGCCCATTGCGGGCTACAACCTGGGGCTGGGCAACTACCGCCGCGTGAAGCGCGTGCTCTACTGCGCCATGGCCGCGGGCACCGCCGTGACGCTGGGCGGCTGGCTCATCCTGCAACTCTGCCCACACGCCGTGGTGAGCATCTTCGCCCGTGAGACGGATGCGGACTCCGCCCGCCTTATTGCGTTGGCTACGGAGGGGGTGCGTCTGCTGACGATTGCCTTCCCGCTTGTGGGCTCGCAGATTGTCATCGGCAACTTCTTCCAAGCCATCGGACGGCCTGCCATGAGCATCTTCCTCAACCTCTCCCGCCAGTTCCTGCTGCTCATTCCCTGCCTCATCCTGCTGCCGCCCGTGCTGGGCAGCAGCGGTATCTGGCTGGCGCAGGGCGTGGCGGACACGCTCTCCGCTGCGCTGGGCTTTGCGGTGCTCTACCTCTTCCTCACCCGTGTGTTCCGCAAACACAACCATTTTACAACCGAAAACGACTGACATATCATGAAAAAAATCCCTCTTGTCATCGCCACGGGCAACGCCCACAAAGCCAAGGAAATCGCCGCCATTCTGCCCGAGTGGTGCGAGGTGCACACCCTCAAGGAATACCCCGATGCCCCCGAGGCCGCGGAGACGGGTCGCACCTTTGCCGAGAACGCCAAGCAGAAGGCCGAGTGCCTGTCCGCCTACCTGCCCGAGGCGCTGGTGATTGCGGATGACTCCGGCCTGTGCGTGGATGCGCTCAACGGCTACCCCGGCGTCATCTCCGCACGCTATGCGGGCGAGCACGGTGACGACATGGCCAACAACCGCAAGCTGCTGCGTGAGCTGGCCGCTATGCCGGGTGAGCAGCCGCACACGGCGCGCTTCGTCTGCGTTATCAGCCTGGCGCAGGGCGGCAAAGAGCTCGGTTCCTTCCCCGGCGTGGTGGAGGGTAGCATCACCCTCAATCCCCGCGGCACCAACGGTTTCGGCTATGACCCCCTCTTCATCCCCACGGGCTACAAGGTGACGACTGCCGAGATGCGCCCGCAGGATAAGGATGCCATCTCCCACCGCGGCCGCGCATTGGCGGGGCTGACGGCTTTCCTCTCCGCTATGGAGGAGTGAGGCCCGAAAAGCTTCAAACGAAAAGGCGCGGGCTTGTCCGCGCTTTTTTGTTTATTCCACCGTTTTGCGTTTAGGCGGCGCGAGCTTCACCCCGCCCTCCAGAATGCTGTGGACGAGGCTCATCAGCCCGGCGGAGGCAAGCTCCTCTACCGTGTAGTTGGTCTGAATGGCGGCGGAGAGCACCTCAGCATATTCCGCCCCTGTCAGCGGGGCGGCAACGGCGCGGCAGCGTTCGACTAAGGGCTTGCCTGCGGGGATATAGCGCTTGTGGGCAAGGATGCGGACGCGCACACGGTGGGGAATGGGGCGGTTGCCGCAGAGCCAGTTGTTGACGGTGCCGATGCTGACGCCCAGCTTGGTTGCGATATTTTTTCGGCTGGTCTTGGTTTCCTTCAGCCAGTCGCGCAGCTCCACTAACTCATCATCCCAATATTTGCCGTGTTCTGCCATGGCTTCATCATAGCATGGGGGGCGGGCCGCGTCAAGCGGACAACACTTGCCGATCAGAGCGCTCGGAGACGGTCGATATAGGCTTTGCGGGCTTCCTTGGGCGTCAGTATTTTTTCGGGCTGCGGCTCCTCGCTCTGCGGCTCGGGGGGCAAGGTGCGTTTGAGATCCGGGGAAATGGTGGGGAAGTTCAGGGGCTCCCGCTTGTTTTTCAGCGCCTGCAGGGTGCCGCGATTGCCCTCGAAAAAGAAAGCTCGCCCGCCGACGGTGGCCAAGGCGGCGTTGAGCTCCCGATCGTGGTAGTAGACGCTGTCCGCGCGGAGTTTGCGCGCAGCGGTGATTCGGATCGCCTCGACATCGCTGCTTTTCTTATAGCCGAGCTTGCGGGCCAACACGTTGCCCGCATATTCGGTCAGCTCCATGTCGGTTTTCAGCTCTGCCCCGCCGATGCTGTCCGAGCCCGTGGTGGGGATGAGCAGGTCAATGCTTTGGCGTTTGCCTGTGGCCCAGAGCACGCGCCCATCGGATTGCAAGCCCGTGGGGGTATACCCTTCGCTCTCGAGGAGAAACGCAATGGCCTGCAGCGGCGAGTTATCAGGCAGTTTGCTGCACGTCTCGTTTACGGCCGATTCGCGCAGCATCACGAGACAGCCGCCCGTCCCGGCCTCGCGCGTCTCCCCAAGCTCAATGCTGCGAGCCAGCCGGCGCACGTCCTTGTTCACCTCATCCGTCACCATGGCAGCCGCCTTCCCTTCGCCGTCAAACAGGATGATGACTTGGGAGCCCCCGACGGAGCAGGGGATGACGCCGTCCGTGAGGCGGAGCCGCTTGTCGCTTTGCAGCAACTCCTCCTGTGACCACGGCGCGGCGAAGGCGCAGCTCGCCAAGGCGGCCAGGGCGCATGCCGCCGGAGCGAGCAGCCGCAGCAGGGTGGGGCGCATCATCATTTCTTGTAGGACTTCACCAGGCGGCGCACGTACTTCTGCATGGCGGGCAGTTTCTCGCGGATGCTTTGCGCGAGTTTCAGCTGGTTGCGCGCACGGATGAGGTTGTGCTCAGGCTTGTCTGTCTTGAAATAGCGGTCGCCGTCCAGATAGTCCGCCAGGAAGCGCATGCCGATTTCCGTGGTGATGAGCCAGCCGGCAAAGGCCAGGTTGTCGGTCTCATTCGGCGTCAGGAAGCCGTGGGCGGCGTCGAGGTAGCCCTCGGCCAGCGATTCGAAGAAGGGCATTTGGATGTAGACCTTGGACAGGTCTTCCTCATCTTCGTTGGCCAGGCAGGTGGCCGTGCGCACCATGTCGCCGAAGTCGTAGAGCGAGAGACCGGGCATCACGGTATCGAGGTCGATGACGCAGACGGCTTCATCCGTCTCCTCATCGAGCATGACGTTGTTGATTTTGGTGTCGTTGTGGGTGATGCGCGTGGGCAGCTCGCCGCGAATCTGCATCTCGATGAGTTTGCCGTACTCCGGCGCCCACTCCGTGAGCAGGGCAATTTCCTCCTGACAGTTCGCTGCGCGTCCCATCACATCCTTCTCCGCAGACTCCTGCAACTGCGCGAAACGGCGCGGCGTGTTGTGGAAGTCGGGGATGGATTCTTTGATGTCGCAGGGGTTCATGTCGCTCACCAGATCCTGGAAGGAGCCGAAAGCGTAGCCCGCCTGATAAGCCTGGCGTGTGTTCTCCACCACATCGTAGGTGTGCGTATCCTCGATGTTGTTGTAGCAGCGCCACATGCCGCCGCATTCGGGCAGGTAGATGTAGTTGCGGCCGCCGCGGGCGGGGTAGAGTTGCAGGGTCTGCCCCGCGGCATCCTTGCGACGGCGCATGAGTTTCCACGTGATGTGTCGCGTCACTTTCTCCACATTGCGCATGACGACGGCCGGGTCTTTGAACACGTAGTCGTTGATGCGCTGGAGAATGTAGCGGTCGATGTGGCCGTCCTCTGTGCGGTAACAGGCGCGGTACGTGGTGTTGATGTGACCGTTGCGCAGCTCTTCGCCGTATTGGAACTCACCGTTGATGGCGAACTGATCGCCGATGTGGGCAATGCGCTCGGCGATGGGGCCTTCCGTATGTCGTTGCAAAGCCATGGGGGGAATCAGAGCAAGGGTGGAGCAGGCCTATTACTTGGCATCGTCGGCCAACTGGATGGAGAGCAGCTTGAGCGTCTCGCGGGTGGGGTCCTTCACCACCACGTTGATCTGGGACTGGCGGTCGGTGATGACGAACTTGGAGGCCTTGAAGTTCTTAAAATCCTTGGCGTCCTTGCTCTTGAAGGAGAGGATGAAGGAAACGGCCTTGCCGGTCTCGCCCGTGTAGGTCCAGGTGTTTTCCTCGCAGATGCCCTTATCGCGGTGGAACACGCCGATGGCGGAGTCCTTCTTGTCGGAGAAATCGGGTTTGGCTGCGGTGGTGATGCGCAGGGGGAAGGAGGAGAAATTGATGATGTGCATGCCGTTCTTGGCAAAGGCGCTCTCCTTCACGAAGAAGGTCTGGGGCTTGCCGCCGGCCTTGTTGGGCACGACGATGCAGAGCTGCTTGCCGCTGCCTTCCACGGGGATGCTGAGCACGGGCTCCGGCAGCTTGGCTTCCTTCTTGGGGCCGGCGGCATCCGCAGCGGCTGCCGCGGCAGAGGGGTCCTCGCTGTAGAAGTTCACCACACCGCCCTCGGGGCGGATGCGGGGGGAGGGCGTGCGGGAGCTGATGCTCACGCGCTTGTAGGTGGTCTTGCCGCTCTTGTAGAAGAGCGGGGAGGGCAGGGTGGCGCCGTCGGGGGAGCAGATGACGAAGCGCACGCCCGTCTTGGGGGCGGCGGCGTCATCCTCGGCCATATCAGCGCCGGCGGAAGCCTTGGGCGCAGCGTACAGAGGGGAGCTGACCAGCACGGCGGCGGCAGCGAACAGAAGAGCGAAGAGTTTCATGATGTCGCGTGATTGTTTCGTTGTGAGCATACTACCAAGCCCCCCCCGTAAACGCAAGCAGAAAAAGAGCGCGACGCCCGCTCGGAGACAAGAAAGTGCAGCGTTGACTTTCGCTGCTTTTTCTGCTCTAATGGGTGCGTGCCCGAGATGCCGGTCAGCTATCTATTCTTCGGCAGCGATGAAGGCGCTGCCGCTACCGCCGCGCGCAAAACGTTTGAGGCCCTGAGCGAGGGCAGCGACGGCTGGGGCAACGAGCAGATTGACGGCGCCGCCGCCACGGCGGATGAAGCGGCCGACATCGTGACCCGCGCCATCTCCGGCTTGCAGATGATGAACATGTTCGGCGGGCGCAAGGTCATTTGGCTCAAGGGCGTCACCTTCATGGGCGATTCTCCGCAGGGGGCGCGCAGCGAAACGGTGCAGGCCGCGCTGGAGAAGCTCGCCGAGACGCTGGGTCACCTGCCCGAGGACACCTTTCTTGTCATCAACGCAGCGGAGGTGGATAAGCGCCGCACCTTTTTCAAAAAGCTCTCCGCCGCGAGCGAGTGCAAGGAGTTTTCTAAAATCGACATTACCAAGCCCGGCTGGGAAGCAGAGCTGGCCGCCATGGCTCTGCGCATGGCCAAGCCCATGGGGCTGAGCTTCGATAACGATGCGCTCGATCTCTTCGTCCACCGCGTCAACGAGAGCACCCGCCAGATTGCCAACGAGCTTTCCAAGCTGGATGTCTATCTCGGCCCCGACCGCCGCAAGGTGACTGCGGAGGATGTGGAGCTGATGGTGGCCGTCTCCCGCAACGGCGTGATTTTTGAGATTTCCCGCGCCATAGAAGGTGCGGACAGCCGCCGTGCCGTGCGCCTTGTCAACGAGCAGCTGGAGCACGGCGAGCAAGGCGTCACCATCATGCGAGCCGCCATCGTGCCGACCGTTCGCAACCGTTTCTGCGCCCGCCTGCTGATGGATGAGTACCACCTCGATACGGGCAACTACCGCGCCTTTGAAAGCGCTCTCAACCGCCTCCCCGCCGAGGCTGTCAAACTGCTGCCGCTCAAGAAGGACGGCACGCCCAACGCCTACAGCGTGTTCAACGCGGCGCGCAGCTGCGGCAGGCTCACGCTCAGGAAGGCCCGCCGCGACCTCCAAGCCTGCGCCGTGGCTGACCGCCAGATGGTCTCCAGCGGCCTCGACCCCCGCGATATTCTCCACAAGCTCATTATCACCCTCACGGCGTGAGACGATTATTTGCCGCGCCGTTGCAGTTCGACAAGGGGGATTTGTAGATTTACTATGTACTAGGTACTATGTACTATTTTTGAATAGAGTGCGGCTGTCGCCGCAAGGATGGGAAACCCGTTCTGACGCTTGCGTCAGAACGGGTTCGTTATCTCGCGGCGGCAGCCGCCGAACTTGATAAATAGTACCTAGTAAATAGTACCTAGTAAATCCCGACAAATTCTCATCTGTCCTCACCAGCCGCCGCCGAGGGCGGTGCAGAGCTTAGCGAGGGCAATGCGGATGTTCTGGCGGGTGTTGATGATGTTCAGTTCGGCGGAGAGCCATTGGTTCTCCGCGGAGGCGACGTTGAGGAAGTCGCACTCGCCCGCGTTGTAGCGGCGCAGGGACAGCTCGGCGGCCTGTTTGTTCGCATCGCGGGAGGCCTCGTATTCGGGCAGCTGGTTGGTCATCTGCGCGTAGGTGATAAGGCTTTCCTCCACCTCGGCAAAGGCGGCGAGCACCGTCTTGCGGTAGTTCTCCGCGGCAGCCTTGTCCGCGATGCGGGCTTGGTTCAGGTACTCATGGTAGAAGTTCTTGTTGAGCGCCTGGTGGGCGATATTGCCCGTGAGGCTCCATGCCGTGTTCTGCCAGAAGTGCGAGAAATCCGTACCCGCGCGGCCGTTGGTCGAGCCGGTGAGGGAGACAGAGGGGAACATGGCGGCAATCTCCACGCCGATGTTGGCGCAGGCGGCGTGCAGCTCCTTCTCGGCGCGGATGACATCCGGGCGGCGGCGCAGCAGCTCCGAGGGCAGACCCACAGGCACGCGCGGTACGAGGTTGTACACGCTCGCCGCAGGCATGGTGAGGTGCACGCGGTCCACCGTGGTGCCCAGCAGGGTGGCAAGGCGGTTCTCGCTGGTGCGGATGGCGGCCTCCAGCTGCGGGATGCGGGCGCGGGTGTTGGCGATGTTGGCGCGGGCCTCGGCGAGGTCCAGCGCGCTGGCCATGCCTACGCCCTCCGCGGCTTTCTGCTCCGTGATGCCGAAGGTGCGCTCTTGGTAAGCAAGCTGCTCTTTGGCAATGCGCAGGCCCTCCTTGGCGGAAATCCAGTTGAAATAGCTGGTGGCGATGTTGGCCGCAAGCGCCGTGCGCGTGGCGTTGGCGGCAGCCTCCTGCGAGCCGACGGAGGCTACGGCGGCTTCGATGGAACGGCGGGTCTTGCCCCACACATCGGGCGTCCACGACATGGACAGCGCGCCGTTGAATTTGCCGTGCGAGGTCGAGGTGTTGTAGTTGCCTTCATTCGTGCCGCCCGCAGAGAAGCCCACGTTGGGCAGCAGGTTCAGCTCATTCTGGTGCAGGATGGACTGCGCTTTCTCGATGGCGAGCGCCGCGGTGACGATGTCGGGGTTGTTGTCAAAGCCCTGCTGAATGAGGGAGGAGAGCTGCGGGTCGTTGAAGCTTTGCCACCATGTGGCCAAGTCCGCCTTGTCGGAGGCGGGCGGCAGGGCATTCACCCAAGTAACAGGTAGACCGAGGTCCTTCGGTCCGGCGTAGTCCGGGCCGAACAGACAGGAGGAAAGCAGAAGGGGGGAGAGCAGGAGGAGGGCGCGCTTCATATGTGATGAGTTGTTATTCATGATGCAGAGCATCAATGGGGTCAAGCTTAGAGGCCTTGAAGGCCGGGTACCAGCCGAAGATGATGCCGATGCCGCCCGCAATGCTGACGGCGCCGAGCATGGCGGCGGGGTCCGGTGCGATGGGCCAGCCGAAGTGGGAGCTGACGGCGGAGGAGGCGAGGCGGCCGATGAGGATGCCGATACCGCCGCCGATGACGCAGAGCAGCACGGACTCCAGCAGGAACTGGCGCATGATGTCGCGCGGGCGGGCGCCCACGGCCATGCGCAGGCCGATTTCGCGTGTGCGCTCGGTGACGGACACCATCATGATGTTCATGATGCCCACACCGCCCACGATGAGCGAGATGAGCGCCACGGCGATGAGCAGGCTGCTCATGGTCTGGCTGGTGCTGGTGACGGCCTCGGCAAACTCGCTGCGGGAGCGCAGGTCGAAGTCATCCTCCACGCCCGGCTCCAAGTGGTGCTGGCGGCGCAGGATGGGGGTCATGGCATCCATGGCGGCGCGGGCTTGCGAGCTGTCCTTAATCAGCACGGTGATGCTGTCCACCGTGCGGGTGCGCAGCGGGTGCGGTGCGTTGGTATAGGGCTGCACATCACAGCCGGGGTAGAAGCTCACGCTCGTGGTGGGGAAGGTCGACGTCGCCGAGGGTTTGCTGCTGTTGGCAGCCCCTGCCTTGCCGACCGTGGCCGCGCCCGAGGAGCCGACAAGGCGCGTGCGCACACTCGTCCACGGCAGCATGATGCAGTCGTCCTTGTCGCCCCACATGTCGGAGCCCTTGCCTGCGAGCACGCCGATGACGGTGAACACCACGTCTTTGATGCGGATGTCCTGCCCGATGGGGTCAGTGTCCTTGTACAGCTCTTTGGCGATGGTTTGGCCGATGAGGCAGACGCGCTCGGAGTTGTCCACCTGCGCCTTGGTGAAGGCGCTGCCCTTGGCTATTTTCCAGCCCTCGATGGCGAGGTAGTGCTCGTTGCCGCCCATGATGGAGTTGGGGCTCCAGTTCGTGTTGCCGACAATGACCTGGCCGCTCGCGCGCACCACGGGGGAGGCGAGCGTCACATATTCGGGGCACTCATCCATGAGCGCCTGTGCATCCGTAGCCAGCAGAGAGGCGCGACCGCCCATGCCGCTGTTCACCCCCGCCGTGCGGACGGAGGCGCCCGAGACGTTGACGGTGTTGGCGCCCATGGAGGCGATATTGTTGGCAATCTGCTGCTTGGAGCCTTCTCCGATTTCGCGGATGGCCACCACGGCAGCAATGCCCACCACGATGCCGAGGATGGTCAGCGCCGCGCGCATGGGGTTGCGCACCAAGGCCCGCAGGCAGGTGATGAAAAGGTTGGCGATTTTCATTTGCGGAGCGTGGCGGTGAGTTCATCGGAGACGCCCTCGAGAATCAGCCCGTCGGCCATGTTGATGGCGCGGTCGGTGAAGGCGGCGGTCTTGGGGTCGTGCGTCACGATGATGACAGTGAGGCCCTTTTGGCGGTTGAGGTCGCGGAACATGTTCATCACCTCCACCGAGGTGGTGGAGTCCAGATTGCCCGTCGGCTCATCCGCCAGCAAAATGCCGGGGTTGTTGATGAGGGAGCGGGCAATGGCCACGCGCTGCTGCTGGCCGCCCGAGAGCTGGGCGGGGGTGTGGTGCATGCGCTCCTCCAGCCCCACGAGGCGAATCAGCTCCAGCGCGCGCTTGCGGATGGCGGAGGTGGGCAGAGCAGGGTGGCGGTAGTAGGCGGGCATCATCACGTTCTCCAGCGCGCTGGTGCGGGGCAGCAGGTTGAAGTTCTGGAAGACGAAGCCGATGCGCTCGTTGCGGAGCTTAGCGCGCTCGTCCGCGTTCAGGCCGGCCACGTTGCGGCCGTCAATCCAATACTCACCGCCGCTGGGGTGGTCGAGGCAACCCAGCAGGTTCATGAGCGTGGATTTGCCGCTGCCCGAGGCTCCCGTCAGCGAGACGAACTCGCCGTCCTCGATTTTGAGGGAAATCCCTTTGAGTACGGGCAGGTCAATCTCGCCGAGGTGGTAGACCTTCGTGATGTTTTTAAGCTCAATCATGAGCGGAAAAGCGCGGGGTTATCAGGCACGGAAAAGCGGCAGCAACACCACGCCGGGAGGCGGGGGCGGGCCGTTCTGCTTGCTGCTTTGCCCCGCCTTGGGGCTGACGCCGCCCGTGGAGCGCTCGCGGCGCTTGGGGAACTTGGGGCCGAAGAGGTTGTTGGAGCCTTCCTGCGCGGCGGGGGCCGCGGCGCTCTGCATCGTCACACCCGTTACCAACTCATCCTGCTCGGAAAGGGACTCACCCTCCACAGGCACCACCACGGTGCGGGTGCCGTCGCTCTCGCCGAGGCTCACGTGTACGGGGCGCACGCTGTTTTCACCCGTCTTGACCCACAGCAGGCCGTGGGCATTCTCGCTGTCGTCATCCGCATCGCGGGGGGAGGGTTCTTCGCCCTCGGCCATGGGGCGTGGGGGGCGACCACCCTCCACCATATCAGGCGTAGGGCGGAAGGAGAGGGCATCGTTGGGCACCATGAGCGCATCCTTCACCTCCTTGACGATGAAGTTCGCATTGGCGCTCATGTAGGGCAGCAACTTGCGGTCGGGGTTCTCGATGTCGATTTCCACGATGTAGGTCACCACATTGGAGGACATGGTGGCATTCGGGCGAATCTTGTTCACCGTGCCCGTAAAGCTTTCGTTCGGCAGGGCGTCCACCGTGTAGCGCACCTCCTGCCCCGCGTGTACCTTGGCGATGTCCGCCTCGTTCACGCTGGCCCAAATCTGCATGTGTGTGAGATCGCGCGCCACGAGGAAGAGGGTGGAGGCGTTCATGCTGCTCACCACCGTCTGCCCCACGTTCACCTGGCGCACCACGATGGTGCCGTCCACGGGGGATTTGATGTGCGTGTAGTCGCGGTTGCGCAGCTGGCTGGCGAGTTGCGCTTCCGCGCTCTGGAGCTGCGCCTGTGCGCTTTTGAGCTGGGCCTGCGCCTGCTCCGCATTGGCAGCGGCGGTCTCAGCGGCGGTCACATACTGGTCATAGGACATCTGGGAGAGCGCATCTCCCACGCCGAGCTTGGTGGCGCGGGCCAAATCGCGGTCGGCCTTGTTCTTATTGGCCTGAGACTGCAAAATAGAGGCTTCTGCCTGGGCTATCTGCGCCTTCGCCTGAGCCACGGAGGCCTCCGCACGTCGAATGTCCAGCTCCACGATGGTGTCATCAATGCGGGCGAGCAGCTGCCCCGCCTTCACCTCGCTGCCGTAGTCCACGCGCTTGCCGTCCGCATCCGTGCCGAACTCCTTAATCTCGCCCGTCACCTGCGCGCCGACATCCACCAGCTCCTGCGGCTCCAACGTGCCGGTTGCCTGCACCTTGCTCACAAAATCGCCGCGCGTCACGGTGGTCGTCAGCAGCATCTTCTTGCTGCCCTCCCCTTTGTCGCCGGAGAAGTACCACACCGCGCCGCCAATCACGACCGCGGCCACCAGCCCCCATGTTAAAATTGCTTTCACAGGTCAATCATAATGGTTAAATGAATATCCGTCAAGCGGCTGTGCCGTCATAAGCGGCACGAGCGCCTGTTTTCCGTAGGAACGCGAAGCGCGGCGCGGAATCTACACAAAAACCGCATGGTCTTGCGACCATGCGGTTCCGTAAGAGGTTCTGTGTGGGGGAGCATCAGCGCTTGCTGAACTGGAAGCGCTTGCGGGCACCCGGACGACCGGCCTTCTTGCGCTCCTTCATGCGGGAGTCGCGGGTCAGCAGACCCTGAGCGCGAAGCAGGGGGCGGTACTCCTCATCGAGCATGACGAGGGCACGGGCAACGGCCAGGCTGATAGCGCCCGTCTGGCCGTGAATGCCACCACCGTTGCAGACGACGCGGACGTCGAACTTCTTCATGGTGTTGGTGGCGTAGAAGGGCTGAAGCACCACGTTCTGCAGAGCATCGGTGGGAAGGTACTCCTCGAAGCTGCGGCGGTTGATGGTGATCTTACCGGACTTGCCTTCTTCAACGGGGGTAAGCCAAGCGTGAGCGATGGCCTCCTTGCGGCGACCGGTGGCGTTGTAGGGAGTAGTAGACATAGTCAGAAAAGGTTAGGCGATGGTAACGGCTTCGGGCTGCTGAGCGGTGTGGGGATGCTCGGCGCCGGTGTAAACCTTGAGGCGGACGGCCTGAGCGCGGCCCTGGCGGGTGTGGGGCACCATGCCGAGGATGGCGTGCTCGAGAATCATCTCGGGGTGCTTGCGGCGCAGCTTCTCGGGGGTGGTCACCACCTGATTGCCGACATAACCGGTGTAACGGGTGTAAATCTTGGCGTGCTCCTTGTTACCGGTGAGCACCACCTTTTCAGCGTTCACGACGATCACATAGTCACCGCAGTCCACGTGGGGGGTGAAGATCGTCTTGTTCTTACCGCGAAGCAGGTTAGCCGCTTCGACTGCAACCTGACCGAGCACCTTGTCGGCGGCATCGATCACATACCACTTACGCTCGATATCCTGAGCCTTGGCAGAGAAGGTTTTCATATGTATTCTGTATTCCGGTTATAGCTTTCGCCACTCGAACCTCTTAGTTCGGGGCGGCTACTCTACCCTTAATCCTGCTTTTTGTCAACCGCATTTTTGCGAATTCGGAAAATTTTTGCTCTTACCCGCCCGTAAAAGCCGAAAATTCTCTTGCCTTTCGCCCTGTTTACCCTTAAACTGTGCCCGCGCGAGGCGCAGGTGCGCCCTCCCGTACAAGCAAACACAAACATTTATGGCCAATCCCCCCAACAATCGCGGCGGCAAGCCGCAGCAGCGTCCCAACAACAACCGCCCGAACAACGCCCGTCCTTCCGCTCCCGCTCCCAAGCCCAAGAAGGATGACGATGACGGCGAGGCCGCCGTAGAGCTGGAGGGCGTGGTTTCCGCCGTGCTCGCCGGTACGATGTTCCGCGTGAAGGTGGCCAACGGCCATGAGTTCCTTGCCCACATCAGCGGCAAGATGCGCAAGCGCTTCATCCGCCTCGTGGTCGGCGACCGCGTGCGCATTGAGGTGTCTCCTTATGATATGAGCAAGGCGCGCATCACCTTCCGCCTCGGTTAAGGCGCAGTGATACCCTTTTTCTACGAACGCCCGATGCTTCGGCATCGGGCGTTTTTGTTAGCGATAACCGGGGCGTCTGAACGCAATTGTGGGGATTTGTCGTCCTTGCGCGTTAAATCAGCATTGCCTAAATGCGGGCACGCTGGTATACTGAGCGCGTATGAAGCCACTGACCAAACTCGCGGAACATCAGATGGAAGACGGCAGCCTCTGGGAGCTGTGGGAGCGCGACGGCGTACTGAGTATTCAGCACGACGGTTTGCCTTGCGCCACCTCTTTCACCTACGGGAGCGAGCAATCTATGGCGGAAATCGCCACCTCGCCTATCTCTCGTGCCGGGCAACCGCAAATCATGATTGCGGGGCTGGGGTTGGGCTACGGCCTGGCCAAGGTGATGGAATGCCTCAACAAGGAGAAGGCGAAGTTCCTCGTGGCGGAACCTGTTCCCGCTATCATTGAGTGGAACCGCACGTATGGCGAGAACAAGGCGCTATTTGATGACAGCCGCGTTATCGTTGAAGCGGCGGATGCCGCTACCCTTTGCCGTAAGCGCACCGGTTCACTGCATGCCATTCTCATGCGCCATACACACGCCCGCTGCGAACTGAATATGGCGGATGCGCAGGCGTTCTTCAATGCGCTCAAGGGGGGTAGCCTGCTCGCTATCACGCTCTCTAAGGCGGATAAGAAACTGGAGAGCATTCTCCGAAAGGCAGGTTTTGAAATCAGCACCTCCGCCGTTCCTGCTTCTGATAAGGGTAAGCAGCAGCGTATGCACACGCTTGTGTTAGCTCGCCGCGGTCGTTTCGTGCCCTTTGCTGAGCGGGCTAACAGCTGACGCAGAAATCCCCACCATTACAGACTTTCATGGCCTTTTTCTCCCGCCGCCGCCCCACGCTCGAAGAGCTGGACGAAATTCGCACCATTCGTGCGGCGGGGATTCGCGGCGTGTTGGGTGTATCAGGCATTATTTTTCTGGTGCTGGTGGCTTTTATTGCCTCCATGCTTGTGCTGACGCCTTTGCTGGAGCTGGCCTCGCTCAAGCAGGAGAAGGAGCACGTGGAGGTGTTGCTGCGTCGCGCTCAGGCGGAGGAGGAGGAGGCTCATAACCGCTTCCGCTGGATGACGGACCCCGAATATTACGAGCAACAGGCGCGCGACAGGGCCAATCAGGCCAAGGACGGTGAAATTGTTGTGCGCCGTCCCACGCCGGAGGAAGAGCAGGAGGCTGCGCGCAAGGCGGCGGAGCGTGACAGAGCCGCAGCAGAGGAGGAGATGGCCCGCGCGGCTGCAGAGGCTAAGAAAAAGGCTCCTGTGCGCCGCCGGAAACGCTGACCTTTCACCCACACACCCCCTCCCTCCCTATTCGGGAGTAAGGAGCTTAGAGTAGCTCGGTTTTTTTGCGAGGCGGGAGAATATGTACAAAAGCGGTTCGGCGCATGCACCGAACCGCTTTTATACCTTGCAATGTATCGTCTGAGCTTTACAGGTGCATGGGCATGAGGACGTAGAGGAACTCGTCCGACACGCGCATGACGCCGGGGCTGGAGGCATCGATGAGGTCCAGGGCAATCTCGCCGTCACCCACGGCCTTGAGGGGGGCCAGCACGAAGTCGGCGTTGAAGGCGATGGAAAGCTCGCGGCCGCTGTAATCAATCGGCACTTCTTCGCTGGCCTCGCCCATGTTGGCGCCGGCCTGCACCTTCATGGTGCCGGGGACGAAGTGGAAGCTCACCGTGTTGGCCTTCTCGGCAGAAAGCAGGGAGACGCGGCGGACGGTCTCATTCAGCTCACCCGCAGGCAGCACGACACGCTCGTTGTAACGGCTGGGAATCACCTGGCGGTAGTTCGGATAATTGCCGTCGATGAGCTTGGTCACCAGCACCGTGTCGCCGAAATCGAAGGCAGCCTGATTGTTGGTGATGCGCACGAGCACATCGCCCGCATCGCCCAGCAGGCGGTGTACCTCAGCCACAGCGCGGCTGGGGATGTCGATGGAAACGTTGAGGCTCTCGGGGAACTCAAGCTCGTTCTCGAAGAGGGCGAGACGGCGGCCGTCAGTGGCTACGAGCGTGAGCTTGCCGTCGCGGAAGGTGGTGTAGATGCCGTTAAGCACGTAGCGCAGGCCATCGTTGGCAATGGCGAACTCTGTGTAGGAGAAGCCCTTGTTGAGCATGCCCTGAGGCACTTTGAACTCGCGCACTTCCTTAAAGACGGGCATGCCGGGGAACTCGTCGGCAGAGAGGCCGTTGAGGCGGAAACGAGCGCGGTTGCAGGTGATGGTGGCCACCGTGCCGCTAACGTCGACGGTCACTTCGCCGTCGCGCAGCTCGCGGATAATGCTTTGCAGCTTCTTGGCAGGCAGGGTGATGGCGCCGGTCTTCTCCACAAGGCAGGGAACCTGTGTGGAGATGGTCAGCTCCATGTTGGTGGTCATGAGCTTAAGCTCGCCGTCAGCTGCCTCCAACAGTACGTTGGAGAGAATGGGCATGCTGGGGCGGGTGGAGACCACGCCGGCTACCTTGTTCAGACCATCGAGAAGAACCTGTTTCGCAAGTGAGAATTTCATATCAATCCTTTGTTGAGCAGCATTTTACCCATTTTATCAATCCTTGGCAAGCTAAAATCTTATGTGGTCGCAAGATTTTCTACCATTTTTTGCGGGGGCGTACTATATCTTGTGCCGGGGCGTTTCGTTACCCCATTTTATGCCCGCGGGCACAACAGGCGTGGGGGGAGGAGAATTGACAAAGGAGCGATTTGTAAGTACAAATCATTGAATAGAGTGCGGCTTCCGTCTTCGCCTACGGCTACGCCGAGACAAGCCGCCGCAAGGATTGATAACTCGTTCTGTCGCTTGCGTCAGAACGAGTTTGTTATCTCGCGGCGCAGCCGCCTAATTTTTTGATTTGTACATCTCGACAAATCCCCCTTTGTCGGGCACTGTGAAAAAAGCGGCGGGTGTTGCCACCCGCCGCTTGATAAAAGACGTTGTTGCCTTGGCTCGTTACGAGTACACGCCGACGGCCTCGGAGGCGCAGGCAATCATGTAGTCGCGGTTGAGCTTGGCGATGTTGTCCACCGTGATGCCCTTCGGGCAGGCGGCTTCGCATTCGTACTGGTTCGTGCAGTTGCCGAAGCCCAGAGCGTCCATCTGCTGCACCATGGCGAGCACGCGCTTGTTCTTCTCGGGCTGACCCTGCGGGAGCAGGTTGAGGTGCGCGGCCTTGGCGGAGGTGAAGAGCATGGCGGAGCTGTTCTTGCAGCTGGCCACGCAGGCACCGCAGCCGATGCAGGCAGCGGCATCGAACGCAGCATCGGCGGTCTTCTTGCGAATCGGCACGTTATTGGCGTTCGGGGCGGAACCCGTGCGGATGTCCACGAAACCGCCGGCGGCGATAATGTTGTCCAGCGCGGTGCGGTCCACCATGAGGTCGCGCAGCAGCGGGAAGGCCTTCGCGCGGAAGGGCTCGATCCAGATGGTGTCGCCGTCCTTGAACTGGCGCATGTGCAGCTGGCAGGTGGTCACGTGCTTGCCGCCGTGCGGCACGCCGTTGATGGTCAGCGAGCACATACCGCAGATACCTTCGCGGCAGTCGTGGTCGAAGTGGATGGGCTCCTTGCCCTCGTGCACGAGACCCTCGTTCACGATGTCGAGCATCTCGAGGAAGGAGGCTTCGTCGGGGATGTTCGTGGCCTTGTAGGTCTCGATGCGGCCCTGCGCCTGAGCGTTTTCCTGTCTCCAGACCTTCAGCGTAAGATTGAGATTAGCCATAGTAGTATTTCTTTGTAAATCGTTAATGGTTTGTCGTTCTCTCGTCTTGGTCTTTACTTGTAGGAACGGATGGCGAGGTGGATGTTCTCGAAGGTGAGCGGCTCCTTGTGGAGGATGGGCAGCTCGCCCGTGCCGGTGTATTCCCAGGCGGCGACGTAGGCGAAGTGCTCGTCATCGCGCTTGGCTTCACCGTCGGGGAGCATGTGCTCCAAGCGGAAGTGAGCGCCGCAGGATTCCTCGCGGGCGAGGGCGTCGTAGCAGAGCACCTCGGCGAAGTCCAGCGTGGCGGCCACGCGCCAGGCCTTTTCGAGCTCGGCGTTGATGCCTTCCGTGCTGCCGACAATCTTGACATCGTTCCAGAACTCGTCGCGGATGGCGGGAATCTTGGAGATGGCATCGAGCAGGGATTCCTTGGTGCGGCCCATGCCGACGTCTTCCCAGATGAGCTTGCCGAGCTTGCGGTGAATCTCATCGGGCGTCTGCGTGCCGTGGATGTCCATCATCTTCTGGATGCGGGCCTTCACAGCTTCCTCAGCCTCCTTGAACTCGGGGGCGGCGGTGGTGACGCTGCCGGGCTTCTGCGTGGTGAGGTAGGTCGGCAGGGTGGAGGAGATGACGAAGTAGCCGTCGGAGAGACCCTGCATGAGGGCGGAAGCACCGAGGCGGTTGGCACCGTGGTCGGAGAAGTTGGCCTCGCCGAGCACGTGCAGACCGGGGATGGAGGACATCAGGTTGTAGTCCACCCAGAGGCCGCCCATGGTGTAGTGGGAGGCGGGGTAAATCATCATCGGCTGCTCGTGGGGGTCCACGTCGGTAATCTCTTCGTACATCTCGAAGAGGTTGCCGTACTGGCCGTCAATCCACTCCTTGCCCATGCGGGCGATGGCGTCCTTGAAGTCGAGGAACACGCCGCGGCCGGTGGGGGCCACACCGCGCTCGTCATCACAGGCTTCCTTGGCGGCGCGGGAGGAGATATCACGCGGGGCAAGGTTGCCGAAGGAGGGGTACTTGCGCTCCAGATAGTAGTCGCGATCGCCCTCAGCCACGTCGGAGGGCTTCATCTCGCCCTTGCGAATCTTCTCGGCGACCTCGCGGCTCTTGGGAACCCAGATACGGCCGTCGTTACGCAGGGACTCGGACATCAGCGTGAGCTTGGACTGGTAGTCGCCCTTCACGGGGATGCAGGTGGGGTGAATCTGCGTGAAGCAGGGGTTGGCGAAGTAGGCGCCCTTCTTCCAGCAGGCGCAGGCGGCGCCCACGTTGCAGCCCATGGCGTTGGTGGAGAGGAAGAACACGCGGCCGTAACCGCCCGTGGCGAGCAGCACGGTGTCGCCGGCGTAGCTCTTGATTTCGCCCGTCACGAGGTCGCGCACCACGATACCCTTGGCGTGGCCGTCCACGACCACGAGGTCCATCATTTCGGTGCGGGGGTGCATCTCGATGTGGCCCTTGCCGATTTCCTTCTCCATGGCCTGATAGGCACCGAGGAGGAGCTGCTGGCCGGTCTGACCGCGGCTGTAGAAGGTACGCTTGAGCTGGGCACCGCCGAAGGAGCGGTTGTCGAGCAGACCGCCGTATTCGCGGCCGAAGGGCACGCCCTGAGCCACGCACTGGTTGATGATGTTGGCGGACACCTCGGCGAGACGGTAGACGTTCGCTTCACGGGCGCGGAAGTCGCCGCCCTTCACGGTGTCGTAGAACAAGCGGTACACGGAGTCACCGTCGTTCTGGTAGTTGTGAGCGGCGTTGATACCACCCTGAGCGGCGATGGAGTGCGCGCGGCGGGGGGAATCCTGGTAGCAGAAGCACTTCACGTTGTAGCCGAGCTCGGCGAGCGTGGCGGCGGCGGAACCGCCGGCCAGACCCGTACCCACGATAAGCACCGTGTACTTGCGGCGGTTGTTGGGGTTGATGAGCTTGGCCTCGCGCTTATACTTGGTCCACTTCTGCTCGATGGGGCCCTCGGGGATGCAGGAGGAGGGCATGTAGTCGCTTACAGGAAACTTGATGTCGTTCATATCGTGTAAGGGGGGTGAGGGTTAGTGCAGGATGCCCGTGAGCACGCACACGGGGATGGAGATGAAGAGACCGCACACCACCACGCCGAAGAGGATGGCGATGATGTTGTAGAGCGGGCGAATCTTGCGGGTGTTGAGACCCAGCGTCTGGAAGATGGACTGCACACCGTGGCGCACGTGCATGAACAGGCAGCAGATGGCAACGATGTAGAACGCGGAGCACCAGGGGTTCTGGAAGGCTGCAAGAATGTGGTGGTAGCAGTCGTGGGGATCGCCGTTGAAGGTGAGCTGCCACAGGTGGAAGCCGAGGAAGGCGAAAATCATCACGCCCGTGAGCACCATGGTGCGGGAGGCGAGGGTGGCCTTCAGTGTGCCTTCCATCTGGTAATGCGTGCGGGCGGTGTAGTTCTCATACTTCAGGATGAGCGTGAGACCCACGTGCACCAGCAGGATGGCGAGCAGACCGAGGCGGATAGCCCAGAGCAGCCAAGCGGGCATGGAGTGCAGACCCGTGGCGTAGGAGTCGATCCAAGAGGTGCCGCCTTCGGGGGACAGACCACCGAAGATGGTCATGTTACCGGCGAGATGGCCCACGAGGAACAGGAGGAGACACATACCCGTCAGGGCCACAAGAATTTTGCGGCCGATGGAGGATGTGACGAATTTGCATGCTGTCGTGATGATGTCGTTCATAGTGCAATAACGTCTTTTGCGCGTTTAATCTACCCCAAACCGCCGCGGAAAGCAAGCCAAAAGAGGAATTACAAATTACAATTTACAAATTACAATTTGAGAAATTTGCGCGGCTGCGCCGCGGGGACGAGGAGCAGCATCCGATGTGCCATCGGATGCTGCGTATGCAAGGCGCTCAGCTTGCGCTGTTTGGCGTTAGGCCCACGCGTCTGCGGCGAGGAGGAGTGCAAAGAGCGCGAGGAAGAGCGCGAAGGCGGCGTCAATCACCGCGGTGTGGCGCAGGTAGAAGCCGCGAATGGGGTGCCATTGCAGCAGGGCGCTCCAGAGCATCCACCCCAGTTGGGAGGAGAGAGCAAGGGAGAGAATGAGCGCGGGGGTGTACCACGCGTAGGTGTCGCCGTAGGTGTTCTGCGGGCCGAGGGCGATGCTCGCGATGAAGAGCCCGCATTTGGGGTTGAGGATGTTGCAGAGGAAACCCTGCCAGACGAGACGAGGAAGAGTTGTCTCCTCCTCCTCGGCGCGGCTGTCGAGGGTGGCGTCATCCGTTCCGCTGCGGCGGCGGGGAAAGATTTTCCACGCGAGGTAGAGCAGCCAGCAGGCCGCGGCCAGCAACACCCAGCGGCTCCAACTCTGCTGCATGACCCACTGCCCCGCCGTGCAAACGATGAGGGCTTGAATGCAGAATCCTGCGTTGATACCGCTGCTCACCGCCGCGCCGCCGCGGAACCCGCGTGCCAGCGCCGTGCGAAAGACGAAAAAGACGTCCGGCCCCGGGCTCAACTGGGAAAGCACCAGAAAGAGCGACACCGTGATGAGGCTGAGCAGCGCGGCAAGCATGGGAATTAATCTTGTGCGTCAAAGCCCGCCAGCGGTTTGACGGAGTTCGGCAGGGGAAACTTGCCCTGAAGCACATGGTCGGAGAGCGCGGTGCCGCTTTCGTAGGCGGCGCGGAACATCTCCATCTTGGCATCGAGGTCATCCGCGTGGTGCAGAGCCAGCGCCTCGGGCGTCTTAGGAACGACGGGAGAGCCGTATTCCTGCGTGCCGTGGTGGGCGGCGAGCAGGTGCAGCAGATGCAGACGCACGTGCTCCGTCGTGGGGGTGAGGGAGGCCCATTCAGCTTTGTGCTCGGCAGCGAGAGATTTCCAAAGGCTGTTTACCAGCTCAATGCCGATGGTGATGTGGCCCAGCAGCTCGCCGCTCAGGCCGTAGGGCATGGTGAAACTGTGCTCCTCGTAGGCGTTTTCGGCCATCTTGCCGCAGTCGTGCAGCAGCGCACCTGCGAGCACGAGGTCGCGGTTGAGGGTGGGGTAGGCCGCGCAGATGGCGTCCGCGGCGCGCATGGTGCCGGCGGTGTGCTCCACCAGCCCGCCGCGGCGGGCGTGGTGCATCTTGCGGGCAGCGCCGCTGCGGCGGAAGCGCGTGGCAAAGCTGTCCAAAAACAGGCGGCAGAGGGCGTGCAGACGCGGGTCGCGCAGGGAATCCGCCAGCGTGTTGATGGTCTCCCATGCGGCTTCCTGCCGCGCGCGGGTCTCGGCGCTGCCGGTGAGCAGCGCCTCCTCCTCCGCAGGGGTGAGCATGCGGAGGTCGAGGGAGGCGGCCTCCAGCCCGTAGTCGCTCGTGCTCCAGTCGGCAAAAAGCTCCACGGCGTTGTTGGCTTGGAGCGCGGCGAAAGCGGCGCGCCACGGGGCGTTGTCCCACACCTTGAGGGTGAAACTGCCCTCCGTGTCGGCAAAGGTGATTTCGAGATAGGGCTTGCCCGCTTTGGTGGTCTTGGTGAGGCTCTGCATCACTTGGGCGTGGACGCTGCCTTGCACGGCGCTTTCCTTGGCGGCGGCGGTGAGCCGGTTGATGCTGTCAAAACGCATGGTGGGTTTTGTTGGGGAGTTCAGGAAAGAAAACACCGCGCAGCTCATCGAAGCGCTGCGCGGCAAAAAAGTTTCGTTGAGGCCTGTCGCGCGGCTTAGGCGGCGGGCTGCTCGGCGGGGGCCTCCGCAGGAGCGGGGGCGGCGGGCGCGCTCAGGAGGTCCTCAAGGTTCTCCGCTGCGGGGGCTGCGGGGGCAGGCGTCTCGGTGGCGGGAGCGGGTTCCGCAGCAGCGGGAGCCTCAGGGGCGGGGGTCTCGGCAGGGGCCGTGGCTGCGGCGGGCGCGCCCTTCTGGCCCAGCTCAGACTTCTGGCGCTGGAAACGGGCGTTCATCAGCACGGCCAGCACAAAACACAGACCCATAAACAGCGTGCCGAAGAGCACCGTGCCCTTCTTGAGCACGTCCGTGGTCTGGGCGCCGAAGGCCTGGTCGGTCATCTGGGCACCGAAGGCGGCACCGAGGCCTTCCTGCTTGGGGCGCTGCATGAGCACCACGAGCAGCAGCAGGGCGCAGACGATAAGGAGAATGGAGAAAACAATGTAGATGGCGGCGTTAAGCATGGTCGTATTGTAGGTGAAAAAGGGGGCTTTGTAAAGCAGCAGCTGCGTCAGGCGATGATTTCGTTCAGCTCGTTGCAGATGATGCGTTTGGGGGTAATGGGCTTGTCGTCGTAGGCGAAGCTCATGATGATGATGCGCTCTCCCTTGCCGATGAGGTGGGCGGCGGCGCCGTTGACGATAATCTGCCCCGTCTTGGGCGGACCGACCAGTACGTAGGTCTCAAAGCGGTTGCCGCTGGTGACGGAGGCGACGAGCACCTTCTCACCGGGCCAGAGGCCGGCGGCTTCCACGAGATCCTGCGGGATTTCGATACTCCCCTCGTATTCGACATCGCCACGGGTCACCATGGCGCGGTGAATCTTCGATTTGAGCTGGCAGACAAACATAATGAAACGGACGAACGGGCGGATATGTAACTACTTTTCTAAGAAAAGGTCAAGCCCAAACAAGTCCGAAGGCCGAATTCAGAAGACCGAAAGGAGGAAGGAACGATAAATGAGCAGTTTGTCGATCTCTTTGAGATTATCCTGCGCGGCGCAGCCGCGCACACTTTTAAGGCGTCAATCTGACGGAACGTCAGATTGGCATCGTATACATCTGCGCG
>JAKSOV010000059.1 GCA_024405415.1 Akkermansia sp. | reverse complement strand
AAATAGTACCTAGTACATAGTACCTAGTAAATCCCGACAAACTGCTCATTTGTCGGTTATGCCGGCAGCAGGACGATGTCGTAGCCGAAGATGTCGGTGAAGAGGGCCCCCTTGTCGCGCAGGGCGCGGTTTTCGAGCGTGAGGTCGTGTACGCCCGGGACCAGCAGCTCGATGCGGCGGTTGTTGTAGCGCACGGTGAAATCGCTGATGCGGTGGGAATGGGCGCGCTCCATGGCCTCCGCCACGCGCAGCAGGGCGGCGAGCTTTTGCACCAGCAGGCGCGTGGGCAGGTCCAGCTCGGTGTAGCTGCTGTCGCTCATGGTGGGGGCACCGTGGCGGTGGTAGCGCGCGAGCAGGCCGATGACCTCCACATCGTGCCGCGAGAGGCCGAAAATCTCGGAGTTGAGGATGATGTACTGCCCGTGGCGGTGGTGGTTCTTGGGGGAGATGAAGGTGCCGATTTCGTGCAGAATGGCGGCTACTTTGAGCAGCAGGCGCTCGTGGCGGTTCAGCCCGTGCAGCTCTTGCAGACGGTCGAAGAGGGCCATGCAGAGCTTGCGGATGTGGGCGCTGTGGGCGCGGTCCGTGCGGTAGCGCGCGGCCAGCAGCTGGGAGAAGTGAATCACCTCGTCCTCCAGCACGCTGTCGTTGCGGTGCGTGGGCATGAGCTGCGCAAGGAAGGCGCCTGCATACTCCTCCTTGGGGCAGAGCAGCACGGCCTCGGGGAAGAAGCGGGCGATGCTCTGCGCGATGGTGGCGGTAGGCAGCAGGGCGCAGACGGAGGCGTCCGTCTCGCTGAAGCGGTCGGCGCGCTGGGCAGCGGGGCAGGCGGCGATTTGTTTCACCAGCTTGGTGAGCTTTTCCTGCGTTACTTCACCGCGGAGCAGGGGGGAGTCGATGCTGTGGAAGTCCGGCCCGAAGAGCAGCACGGCATCGGGCGCGGCGGGCAGGGCGGCATCGACATCGTAGCCGATTTGCTCCACCGTGCCGCGGATATGCTCGCGGATGAGGGCGGCCTCGTCATCCGCCTCCGCCAGCGCGGATTCACCGAGCTTGATGCCCGTGCGGTGCGCGCCGATGCGGTAGTTGGAGTAGAAGGTGATGCGCCCTTTGTCCGAGACGAGCAGGCGCGTGTTGCCCGGGCCGGCATGCACCACCAGCACGCGCTTTTTCTCCAGCTCGGGGCGGCGCGTGAGGGCGCTTTGCACGCTGAGGTAGAGCAGGCGCGTCATTTCGCCGTCATCCAGCACCTCCAGACTCAGCCCGCAGGCGATTTGGAGGCGGTTGACGAGGGTGTCCATGTTGCGGATATCGAGGAGAATGTTGGTGGCCAGTAGGCGCACCTGCACCTCGCCGCCCGCGCGGTATTCGCCCAACAAATCGCAGAAGCCGCGTGCTACCTGCACGCAGCGGTCCATGGTGTCACGCGTGACGTTGCCGCCGCCGAAGACGTCGCGCGCCAGGTGTACGGGCTGTGAGAGCACGTCGAGCACGCGCTGCTCTTCCCCGCGCTGCTCGCAGACCATCATGGACATGGCATCCGCGCCGAGGAAGATGACGGCTTGCACCGTGGGCGCGGCAGGGGCTTTTTTCGTGCTTCGCGGCATGGCAGGGGGAGTGGTGTGAGGGTTGGCATCAGCGCCGCACCTTGATGGCAGCAGCGGCGCGGGCGGGCAGACCGTCCTTGTTCACAAGGTTGGGCTCCACAAAGACGGACCACGCATAGCGCACCTGTATGGGCGCGCCTTTCATCCCCTGCGGGGTGAGGACCACCTTGTTGCCCTGAATCTCCGCCGCGGCGGGGGCGAACTTGCCGTCCGCGCCGGCCAGCTCAAAACAGGCGGGGGCCTGGCCGTTTGTGGTTGTCAGACCTTCGGCGTGGTCAAAGGTGACGGTCACATTGCCGGCGCCGGCGGTGGCCTCTTTCAGGCAGGGGCCGTCGCAGGGCGTGTCCTTGCCATAGACTTCCTTGGCGGCGGTGGCGGCGAGGCGCGTGCCCACTTCCTTCTTGACGGGGGGGTGCACGTCGCTGTTGGTGCTGCCGAGGTCGATGGTGTTCACGCTGTACACGGCGGGCAGAGCGGCGGCAATTTCATCCTGCATGGCGCGGAACTCCGGCCACGAGGCGCGCAGGGGCGTGTTGTCGTTGATGCGCGGCAGCTGCACCATGATGAAGGGCATTTTTTCTTTCGCCCCGCAGGTGAGCTCGCTGCGCCAGGAGGTGATGAGGTCGCGCAGCAGAGCACCGTTCTGCTTCATGTCGGGGATTTCGGCGTCGCTCTCGCCTTGGTACCAGATGACGCCCGCCACGGGGAACTTCTTCCACGGTTTGATGCCTTGGGCATACAGATAGCCCGGGGCGTAGGGGTGGTTGGCATCGGGCTTGGCACCGAGGTTCTTGCCGGCTCGGCCACGCACCCATGCGCTCACGTATTTGCTGTCCAGCCAGGATTTGCCGAGCAGCTCGGGGTACTTTTTCTTCATGAGCTTCTCGGGGAACCATGCGGCCATCTCCGAGCCGCCGAGGGAGGCGTGGATGACGCCCACGGGGGTGTCGCCGAGCATGCCGGCCAGCTGCGAGCCGAACCAGTAGCCCACGGCGGACATGCGGGCGGAGTCCCCGCTGCCGCTCACGCTCCAACCTTGGGATTCATACATGCCGTCGCTGCTCAGGCGGGCGAACTCGGCCTCGCCGTAGGGGGCGTTGTTGGTATGCACCATGGGCTGTGCGTGGTGGAAGCGGAAATTCGGGTGTGCTTGCCCCGCCACATCGGCAGCACCCGTGGGGGTCTGGTTCATGCGGAAAAGCATGTTGGACTGGCCGGAGGCAATCCACACCTCGCCTACCACGACATCGGTGAGCTCAGTGCTGTCCTTGCCCTGCTTGGCGGTGAGGCTCTTGCCCTCCGCGCAGACGGCTTGGGCGGGCAGCACAGCTTGCCATTTCTTGCCCTTCACCTGGGCGGGCACGGTGACATCGCCGAAGGTGACGGAAATCGCCTTGCCGGGCGTATCGGTGGTGCCGCAGACAGGCACGGGGCGGCCCTGTTGCAGCACCATGTGGTCGCCGTAGAGGGCATCGAACTGCACCGCGGCGAGAGCGGCGGGAGCTAAACAGGAAAGAAGGATGGTGGTTTTCATGATTTGAGTGCTCGATAGTATTGGAAGTTGATGTAGGCAATCCACGCGGTAATCATCATGTTGAAGATGCTGCCCGAGAGGGCCGCGAGGATGAAGAGAATGGCGGAGAAAACGAGGCCCGCGCGACAGGCCTTGAAATCGCTGTGCAGCAGGGTGCCCAGCAGCTTGCCGCCGTCCAGCGGGAAGATGGGGAAGAGGTTGAACACCGTCCACCAGAAACAGATGCCCATGAGGATGATGAAGGCGCGCAGCAGCGTGGGGTTGAGCGGGTGCGTGTGCAGCCCGTCCGCCAGCGCGGCGAGGTAGATATCCGGCATGGGGAGGATGCCGGGCAAGGGCATCAGCACGGCGGAAAGCAGCCCCGCGAAGGGGTGCCCGATGAGCAGACCGAACAGCAGCCCCGCCGCCAGCCCCAGCGCCAGCGAGGCCAGCGGACCCGCTGCGACCATGGCAAAGTAGCCCCCGCGCGTGGGCGGCAGGTACGCATGCTGTGTGACGCCGCCCAAGCCCGCGATGGTGATGGCGGCCGCGCCCGCGCCGACGCGGCGGCCCACGAGCGCGTGGCCGAATTCATGCGCCAGCAGGGCCACCATACCCGCAGCGACAAAGAGCAGCGTCTGCACGAGGCTGTCTTTGTTGTCAATGCCCAGCCCGCCGCCGATGAGCGCCAGCATCACCCACGAGACGGGGTGAATGCTCACGGGGATGCCGAAGAGCACAAAGGAGAGCGTGCCGCGAGGTGTTTCTTGGTACATGACGCCTGTATCATAGCCCTTTTGTGCGGCAAAATCCAATAAAAACGAAAAAAGTGTGAAAAAAAGCTTGCGTAACGCGGCGCAAGAGTGTAATATCCGCCCCGCACCCCGTCAACGGGGCTGACAATTCCGGCGTAGCTCAGCGGGAGAGCGGGTGACTGTTAATCACTAGGTCGTTGGTTCGATCCCAACCGCCGGAGGAAAAAAGGCTCGGTAAGGCAACTTACCGAGCCTTTTTGCGTTGAGAGGGGGGGATTAAAAATTGCGGAGACATACAAGAGTTGAGCCACCCGCACTTCGCAACCACCCCGCCCGATGGTGGGGTGTTATGAAAACCGCCCCTATTCACGGGCGGGGTTGCGGAGGGTGTAGTGCCACCCGCCTTACCCCACGGGTTGATTCGCGCCCGCCCCACGGGCGCTCACCCCCTGCGGGGGCAATGCCTACGGCATTGTCCAATCCGCCTTACCTCGCTTCGCTCGCCCGCTACGCGGGGCCGTCGGCGGCTTTTACACCCGTGGCTAATGTTTGTGTCGTGCTTAAAGCACTTCCCATAGAGTGCGCCCTGTCGGGCGCAGGGCAAAGGATGCCAATCTGACGTGCCGTCAGATTGACGCCTTAAAAACGTGCGCGGCCCCGCTGCGCAGGATTCCGCCCTGATATTCAGTCCCTTGCACGGGCATGGATAGTTAACGAAAAATAATCGTTAAAAAATGAAATATAAAGTTTGACATCTCGGAAAAAAATGGTATCATGGTCGCCCCCCCCCGATACTTGAAAACGTCAAGTAAATCGGATGAAGGTGCGGCAACGATACACGGAGAATGGTGGAAAAAGTACAGACAGCAGGTTGGAAGCGATTCCTGAAGAGCGGCTTAGCCATGGCGCTGGCCGTTTGCGCTCTGCCTGCCATGGCGCAGACCGAGGAGACGGCGGAGGGTGAGAAGCACGCTGCCGCCCCCCTGACCATGAGTGCGCCCCAGCGCCATGCCCGTGCGGCGCGCGCCAAGGCGTTGGCCGCTCCTCTTGTGCAGAACGGCATGGATTCCGTGAGCGCCTTTGAGCTGGCATGGGCCGCCCTCGCGGCGGAGGAAGCGGGCCGAGGTGATGCCGAAACCCTGCTGGCTGAGGGGCAAATGGACTCGCCTGAGTCCGCTGTGAATGCCTTGAGCGCGGAGGAGTTTGCGGCTCTGTTGGCTGCTCTGGAGGAGCAGAAGGGGCATATTGAACAAAGCCATTCGGTCGGTATGCAGGCCTTGATGCGCCGTCTGGCGCAGCTGATGCACAACGAGGACTCGGCCCTGATGATCGGCAAGGCGCAGGGTATGACGACTTTCCCGAACCCGAATTGGCTGCTTGAGCCTGCTTCTCCCGCGTTCCTGCCTCCCGGTCGCCCCGGCGGCAGCGACCACGATACGATTATCGATGCGGTTGAGGAAGAGGAGGAAAAGCCGGAGGAGCTTGTGAGCGCTCTGGCCGAAACGGAAACGGAGCCGGAACCGGGGCTGCAACTGTTCAGTCTCTTTTCTTTAGATATGCCGGAGGAGCCTCAACCGAAGGCGCGCTCACTGGGTGTCAGCCTCATGAGCAGCTTCGGTGGCTTCGGTGGTGGCTTCGGCGGTTTCGGCGGTGCTGCGCCCATGAGCCTCATGTCTTTTTCCGCGCCCTCGCTGATGGCGGATTTGGGCAGCGATGCCCCCGGCGGTGATGTGACGTGGAAGGGCAACCTTGATGCGCTGACGGACGGCGTGAGCGCCACCTTTGATAAAAGCTCCACCGCGCTGGATGTCACGCTGACCGATGTGTGGCGCCCGTACGAGATTATCGTGAATGACACGGGTGTTGCCATGACCAAGCGTGGCGAAGCAACGGATAAAATCGGCTATGCGTTCAACGGTAAAGGTTCCATCGCCGATTATGAGGACGAGATGGGCAATGTCCACGCCACGAGTCTGACCAAGAAGGGCAGCGGTATCCTGGTGCTGGCCAACAGCGGTAACACCTATAGCGGCGGCACGGATGTGCAGCAGGGCACGCTCTATGTGGCGGACCAGGGCGCGCTCGGCACGGGCGAGGTCACGCTGCATGACGGCACGGAGATGTGGGTGAACTACACGTGGAATAATGACTATTCTTCCTCCTTCCGTAACCCCGAGGTGAGCAACACCATCAATTTGGCAAATGGTGCCTCCTCGACGATTTCCTACGGTGCTTTCCCCTACCAGAAGGTGCTCGGCAAGGACAGCACCCGTATTTGGCGTAACATGTACCTGACGGGCGGTGTCACCGGCAATGAGGACAGCCACCTGTTCCTGCAAGTCTACACCTCTCGCTACGGCGTCAATTCGAGCAACACTTATACAACAAATCGTCTCCATCTCGGCGGAACGGTGAGCATGCGTGCTGAGGTGTGGTACGGCGGCTTTATCCTCAACCGAACGGATGCCCTGACAAGGGATGAACGCTTTGAAGGCACCGTCACGCTGGGTAACCGCGTGAACACCTCTACCCTTACTGTGGATAACCTCAACACCTCCAGCGGTCGTGAGTCGGGTGCCGTGAAGTTGGTGCTTTCGGACGATGTGCTGGAGTACGCCACGCTGGATGCCACCCGCGAATGGAATTGGTACAAGGAAAGCACCGGCAACGGCGACAACAACAAACTCTTGCTGACGGGTGTGTACACCGGCGGCTCTATCACGGCATCGGCCTCCGAAGCGTTGAAAAAAGCCTATGCCGATGCGGGCGGCACAGATAAGAACTACGGCGATTACGGGCTGCGCCAGACACATTCCCACACCATCCTCATCTCCAACAACAGCAAGGTGGGCGAGCTGAAGGCCGACCTCCTCGGCGTGACGCAGGATTCCTACCGCGACGCCATTGAATGGAGCGAGGCGCTGGAAGTGGGCATGGTGCGTGTCGCCACGTTGGAAGAAAACGCCACGCTGACCCTCGGTAAGGAGGGCAGCACGGCCGCCTCTTGGTTCTCCGGCACCGTGGGTTTTGAAAACCTGCTCTGCGACATGGACGGCGATGGTAAGGACACCATGACCAAGGCCAACATGAACGGCCTGAGCAGCGAGCCGACCACCAAGCTGGGTGTCAGCCTGGTGAAGGTGGGCGACAACACGCAGTACATCCACTCCGCCAAGCTGCGCAACCTCGATGTGCAGGGCGGCACGCTGGGCTTCAACAATGTGGAGCTGGTGAACAACCTGACGCTGTCGAGCGGCACCACGCTGCAACTCGGCGTGCAGAATGAGCAGTGGAAGGACAAGGGCACCGTCAATCTGCTGGTGGGTGATCACTCCGGCGATAAGCACCGTTTCGCCGTGGTGACCGCCGACACGGACACGCGAGCCAAGGGCGCGCCCCTCAGCGCCCGCGTGGAAGGTTCGCTCAAGCTCGATACCTCCACGGAACTGGCCTTCGAGGTGAGCACGCAGGCGCAGGATTCCGGCGAGCGCATGAACATCGTCCCCGCGTGGGTGAAGGAGGAGGACAAGCTCAAGGGGCAGACGGAATACCTCAGCAGCCACTCGCTCCTGCAGGTGACCGCCGCCACGCAGCGCACGGATGCCGACAAGGGCGGCATCCTGACGCTCAACAACGACACGCCCATCACCATCTCGGGTGTGAACTTCCTGAAGGAAGATTACGAAGACAAAGTGTACTTCCTCGCGGCGGCGGATAAGATTGCCGTGAACAAGAACGGCGTCATCGGCAACGCCTCCGACTTCGACACCCGCGTCATCACCCTCGGCTACGGCTACTACGGCCTCATCTCCACTATCGACGGCCACGGCACCAACCTCGGCAGCGGTTACTCCGCCTACGACACGGGGCACGCCGACTACCTCGGCCAGGATTATCTGGTGATGCGCGTGGCGGCTGACCCCACCCGTTCGTGGACGGGTTCCACGCAGACCTCCTCGACGACCCACGCGGCGAACGTCTGGACGGCCGCCCCGGAAAAGACCTATGCAGACTACCTTGAGCACACGGGCAAGATGCCCGATGCCCAGTGGAAGGAAAACCGCGCGTACACGGACGGCGTGTCCGTGAAGTTCGGCAACCTGTGGATGCCCACCAAGTGGCAGGAGTATCTGGAGAACAATCCCGATGCCAAGGTGGAGGACTTTGCGCAAAACCTCACCTCCAACCTCGTGACCAAGGTGGAAGGCACGACCTTCACCGAGGCGAACGGGACACAGGACGGCAAGGGCAACGGCACCACGGTGACCATCGCCGGCATTGAGAACGGCCGCGAGGGCAGCACCTATGACGGTGTGCGCATGGAAGGTCACAACGACCACTACGAAAAGGTGGTTATCGAGGGCACGGTGCGCCCCGGCTATGTCACCATCAATTCCGACTTCAACCTGCAGCAGGGCGACGGCAGCTATGTCACCGTGCAGGATGACACCAACTACGTGTTCACGGGCACGGGCAGCATTGCCGATGCTACGCCCGAGATGATGAAGGAAATCTATTCTTCCCTTCTGGGCGAGGATGGTTCTTCCTCCATGCTGGACAACTGGAAGACGGGTCTCTCCAAGGGCGGCACGGGTGCGCTCGTGATGCTCACGGAAAACAGCTACAGCGGCGGTTCTTTCCTGTCCGGCGGTCTCACCGTGATGGGCAACAAGTGGGCGCTCGGTATGGAGAATCCCACCCTGTCCAAGGACAACGCCGCAGCCAAGGGCGGCGCGGTGGAGATGTCCTACGGCGCGGGTCTGATGGCGGACTACCTCACCAAGGATTCCACCCTCGGCGGTGTCGCGGACACCATGAGCGAGACCGTGCTGAGCAATGCCCTCACCATCACCCACATGGCCGATTACAACAACACACTGGCCAAGGGCGATGCCCAGCTGCTCAACCGCTACGATTCCATTCTCTCCGTCGGCACGCTGACGTCCTATGACGATGCCATCCTCACGCTGCGCGGTGTGTCGCTGGCCGAGGATAGCGAACTCGCCCGCAGGGAGGGTGACGACCGCCTCTTCAACACCTACGCCAAGTACATCATCACCAACCCCGTGAAGGCGCAGGGCACCATCCGCATGGCGGGCTACCTGTACGGCGATGACGGCTCGCTCGTCAACGTGAACGGCGATGCCTACATGAACGGCGGCGGCAAGGTGCAGCTCACCCTCACGGGCCACAAGGCCGGTGCGAGCTACGATGTGCTCTGGGGGCACACCACAATTGACCTCTCCCTCAACGGCAGTAAGGAAAACGTGCTGGCTATCGGCACGCGCATCATCCCAGGCAAGGACGGCTCGGTCGAAATCAACCAGAACGGCGCTACCCCGCTGGAGGTGGAGCTCCACACCCTCAAGGACGACGGCCTGAGCGGTCACAACGCCCGCGTGATTAACGAGGCTTCCGCCGGGCAGATGAACGGGCTGGATCGCACGGCCTATCAGGTGACCCTGAAGCTCAACCCCTCTTCGGATGCCTCCTTCTCCGGCGACATCGGCTTCGGCATGGGCCAGAACGCCGAGGGTGCCGCCATGCCCAGTCGCGGCTACATCAGCTTGGTGAAGAGCGGCGCCGCCCTGCAGAGCGTCGGCAACGCCCGCCTGCTGGACCTCACGGTCAACGGCTCCGGTCTCATGCACGTGCAGGAGAGCCTCTCCGCGCGTTACATCGTCACCACGAATCCGGGTGTGCAGCACATCCATGTGGGTCACGTGGGCGATGCCGTCCTGTCCCACACCCTCACCGTGGGTAAGGATGGTATTCTCTCCTTCGGTAACTCGCTTTCCGCCACCTCGAACATGGGTGCCAATGACCCTCTGGCGGGTCTGAAAGCGACGGAAACCAGTAAAGACTATGGTTACGAGTTGACCTATGTGCTGTTGAAGGACGGCGCCACCCTCACCGGCTGCGGCAACTGGTACACCGACAAGGGTATCGCCGTGGCGGGCGGTGCGAGCATCACCTTCAACACCCACGACTACAGCATGGACAACACCGTCTCCACCGACATGGCCGTGTACGGCGATGAAGGGCAGAGACTCCATGATGCCTTTGATGACAGCCACATCTTTTGGCTCAACAGAGCGCTTTCCGGCGACAAGGTGACGCTGAATCTCGTGAACGAGCAGATGAGCGCCGGAGCCACGGAAGATGAGCGTGGGAAGGCGACCTCCAACGGCTATATCATCACGCACGACCTCAACGAATACAATTCGACCGAAAACTCCAAGGTGAAATACGGTCTGATGGGCGGCAGCACGGTGAACATCGGTGCCAAGACCATCCTGCAGAGCTATGTGGATGCCAAGAACGACAGCGGCATCGAATACAACGTGACGGGCACGGATGCCGCGCTGCAGTTCCTCGATACCACGGGCGGCAGCAAGGTCAGCACCTCCGGCGTGGTGTCCTATGTGAACAAGGCTACGCTCGCCGAGGGCGGTCGCATCATCCTCGGCGGCGCTTCGGCGGCGAACAACAATACGCTGGTGAATACCGATGCGGCGGCCGCGGACATCACCAAGGATGCCGATGTCGTCATCACGAACAAGGAGGGGCAGACCGCAAGTGTCACGGGCATGACGGTGAATACCAAGAATGTCAAGGAAAACAATGTGACTTACGAAACCACCCTCAGTGCTTCCGGTAGTCGTGCCACGGTGGAGCACGCCGAGATGACCGCCAAGCAGGGGAATACCCGCGTGCAGGACACGGACATCAACACCTCTCTGGTGCACCTCAAGAACAAGTGCTCCGTGACGATGGAGGACGTGCTCGTCTCCGCCGACTCCAAGGTGGAGGGCGAAGGCCCCGCGAGCGGCACCACGGGCGCTGCGGCCGTGTTCCAAGGCGCCACCGCCGCTTCCAATCAGAACGTGACGGCTACGATTCCCTCCTTCTCCACGGGTTCCGTGACGCTCACGGATGCCGACACGCGCATCAACACGACGCTCACCACCGTGGAGAATGTGGTCAAAAACGACGTGCTGATTCAGGTGGCGAAGGCCGACCAGCTTTCCCGCACGGACGTGGGCGGCAAGGGCCTCACGCTGGGCCTCTCGCAGGAAACGCTCGAGAAGGCCACCGCCGCAGGTGTGCGCTACCTCGCCATCCAAGTGAGCGACAGCGGCCGCTTCCTCTACGAGCAGCAGGCGGTGCTGGAGTCCGTGAAGCTCACGGACCACAACGGTGCCACCTACACCAACCCCGCCTACGAATACCGCGTGGTGTCCTCCAAGGAGGTGGCGGACTTTATCGGCGTGGATCAGTCGGAGGTTTCAAACACCGTGATCTACATCGAGGTGAGCGAAACGCCTGAGCCCACGACGGCGACCCTCTCCCTGCTCGCGCTGGCCGCCCTCATGGCGCGCCGCAAGCGCAACAAATGAGAATTTGTCGGGATTTACTAGGTACTATGTACTAGGTACTATTTATC
>JAKSOV010000058.1 GCA_024405415.1 Akkermansia sp. | reverse complement strand
TATCTCGCGGCGTCCCTGTCACGGCGTAGCCGTAGGCGAAGACGGAAGCCGCCGTACTTGATAAATAGTACCTAGTAAATCCCGACAAATTCTCATTTATCGCACCCGTTCTTTTTGCTCGCCTTCGCGCACGCGATATGGTACCCTATCCCCGCTATGTTATCGGATCGTACCAAGAAGGGCATCGAGCGTGCCCCGCACCGCAGCCTGATGCGTGCTACAGGCATGACGGATGAAGACATCAAGAAGCCTTTCATTGCCATTTGCAACTCCTTTAATGAAGTGATTCCCGGCCACGTGCACCTCAACAAGGTGGCGGAGCTGATTAAGGACGAGGTGCGCAAGGCGGGCGGTACGCCCATCGAGTTCAACCTCATCGGCGTGTGCGACGGTATCGCCATGGCGCACCACGGCATGAAGTTCTCTCTGGCCAGCCGAGAGCTCATCGCCGACAGCGTGGAGACGATGCTCTCTGCCCATGCCTTCGATGCCTGCATCTGCATCCCCAACTGCGACAAGATTGTGCCCGGCATGGTGATGGGTGCGCTGCGCTGCAACATTCCGACCATCTTCTGCTCCGGCGGCCCCATGGCCGTGGGTAAGGGCCGCAACGGCGAGGACCTGGACCTCAACAGCGTGTTTGAGGCTGTGGCCGCTTGCACGGCGGGCAAGATTTCTGAGGACGACCTGCACTATGTGGAGTGTCATGCGTGTCCCGGCGCGGGTTCCTGCTCCGGCATGTTCACCGCCAACTCCATGAACTGCCTTTGCGAGGTGCTGGGGCTTGCGCTGCCCGGCAACGGCACGCTGCTCGCGCTCTCCGAGGAGCGCAAGGAGATGTGGCGCGCCGCCGCCCGCCGCGCGGTGGAGATGGCCAAGCAGGGCGCCCCGCTGCCCCGCGACCTCGTGACGGAGAAGAGCATCGACAACGTGTTCACCTGCGACATGGCCATGGGCGGCTCCTCCAACACGGTGCTGCACACGCTGGCCTTTGCTGCGGAAGCCGGCCTCGATTACGACCTGCGCCGCATCGACGAGATTTCCAAGCGCACGCCCAATATCTGCAAGGTGGCCCCCTCCTCCCGCTACCACATGCACGACGTGCTCCGCGCGGGCGGCATCATGACGATTCTTTCTGAAATCAACACCATCCCCGGCGCGCTGCACACCGATGTGCCCACCGTGAGCGGCAAGACCCTCGGCGAGCAGATGGAAGGTCTGCACACGCAGGACCCCGCCGTCATCCGCACCGTGGACAACGCCTACTCCAAGGACGGCGGCCTCGCCGTGCTCTTCGGCAATCTGGCCGAGCAGGGCGCCATTGTGAAGAAGGCGGGCGTGCTGCCCGAGATGCTGGTGCACCGCGGCCCGGCAGTCATCTTCGAGAGCCAGGAGGCCGCCTGTGCGGGCATTCTGGCTGACAAAGTGAAGGCGGGCGATGTGGTCGTCATCCGCAACGAGGGCCCCAAGGGCGGCCCCGGCATGCAGGAGATGCTCGCTCCCACCAGCTACATCATGGGCAAGGGCCTCGGCAACAGCGTGGCTCTCATCACGGACGGTCGCTTCTCGGGTGCCACGCACGGCGCCTGCATCGGTCACGTCTCCCCCGAGGCGGCCGAGGGCGGTCTCATCGGCCTGCTGAAGGACGGTGATATCATCTCCATCGACATCCCCGCCCGCACCATGAACGCCGAGCTGAGCGACGAGGAAATCGCCGCCCGCCGCGCGAACTGGGTGCCCACCATGCAGGACATCGCCGGCAAGTGGCTCAAGCGCTACCGCAAGCTCGCTACCAACGCCAGCAAGGGTGCTGTGCTGCAATAAAAACACCTTTCTCACATTTCTCCCCCATCGAAATGAGCGAATCCACTGAAAAAAAATCCGCGAACTTCATCGTTCGCTACTTCTCCGAGTTCGGCGTCCTCCGCGAGTGCGGCAAGGATTTCTGGCTGACGAACTTCATCCAGTTCTTCGACGGGCTCTCCTACTTCACCCTCATCATTGTGTTCTCGCTGTTCCTCAAGGACTACTGCGGGTTCCGTGATGCGGATGCCCCCTACTGGGTGGGCATGTACACGCTTTTCCTCTCCCTGTTCGTGTTCGCGGTGGGTACCATCTGCGACATCATCGGGTTGAAGCGCACCTACCTCATCGGCTTCTCCGTGCTCATCACGGGCCGTCTCATCATGGGCTTCGGCTCGGATTTCGGTATGCACGTCTGCGGCATGTCGCAGGATGCCTCCCGCTATTTCGTGATGGCGGGTATCGCCATCATGTCCTTCGGCTCGGCCTTCATGAGCCCCTGTATCACGACGTCCATCCGCCGCTTCACTACGCTGCGCGCCCGCCCCACGGGCTTCAATTTCTACTACCTGTTCATGAACATCGGCGCGCTGCTGGCGGGCTTTGCGATTGTGGACCCCATCCGCGATATCGCCGGCCCCGTCAACGGCCTGTTCTGGGTGGTGAACTTCGGCACGGCGTGCAGCGCTACGGCCTTCATCTTCACGCGCTTCGTGAATGAAAACTTCTTCGCCGTGCCCGAGGAGCGCGTGCAGAAGTCCGAGACGGCCAACCGCCGCCCGCTGGCCCTCATTGCAGAGGTCGCCCGCGAGCGCGCCTTCCAGAAGCTCATCATCTTCCTCGTGCTCACGCTGGGTGTGCGCCTCGTGTTCACGCTGCAATTCCTCGTCATGCCGCAGTACTACCTGCGCACCATCGGCGATGACTTCCAGCTCGGGTTCATGAACTCGCTCAACCCCTTCGTGATTATCACGGGCCTTATCCTCATCATCCCCATCCTCAACAAGTTCTCCACGGTCAAGCTCATGATTTCCGGCATGTCCATCTCGGCCTTCTCGCTGGTGCTCATGGCTATCCCGCCGGAGTGCTACTTCATCATCCCCGGCATCGAGACCATCGGGCAGGCGTACTTCTTCGCCATCTGCCTGCAGATTCTCATCTTCGCCTTCGGTGAGCTGCTGTTCAGCCCCCGCTTCTCCGAATACGTGGCCCGCGTGGCTCCCAAGGACAAGGTGGCTTCCTACATGTCGCTCTCCGCGCTGCCGATGTTCATTGCCAAGCCCATCAACGGCGTGGTCGGCGGTCTGCTGGTCGCCCACCTCTGCTACGACGGCATCGCCGCCAAGATGGATACGGGCCACATCGACTTCTGGCACTCCCCTGAGTTCATGTGGACGATTTACCTCGTGATGGCCGTCATCTCCCCGCTTGCCATCATCCTCACCAAGGACATGTTCGTCTCCGACCACCCCGAGGATGACGCCGCCACGGATACCCATGCGGATGTACACGCCCCCGAGGAAACCGAGGCGGAAGTCCCCGCCGAAAACGCCGAAAGCGAAGCCTGATTTGAACCCCAACCATTTTTCTCACCATGTCTGATAACGAACACGTGCAACAGAAAACGGACTGGGCCGCCATCGTCAAGGATATCCTCATCCTCGTGGCGGTCATGGGTGCGCTCGGTTACCTCTGCAACCTCGCTATGAAGCCCTTTGAGGTGGAAAGCCCCACCGACAGCCTTATCTCCCTCATCCGCAAGGGCGGGGTGAAGAACGGTGTCGACAAGCCTTTCACCAAGGAGCTGACCAACGGCATGAAGGAGCATGCCGACTTCGTGAACAGCCCCGATGCCACGGGCCGCACGCCCCTCATGTGGGCGGTCTATGTGCATGACAACGACCCCGCCGCCGCCTGGCGCGAGGACGAGAAGCGCCTGTGGTATGTCAAAACACTCATGGCCACCCCCGGCATCAATCTGAATGCCAAGGACAACGACGGTTTCACCGCTCTGCACTGGGCGGCTTGGAGCGGTATGCCGCAGAGCACCATCCTCCTCGTTTCCGAGGGTGGGCTGGACCTCAACGCGCAGGAGAACAGCGGCTACACGCCCCTGATGCTCGCCGCGCTGCGCGGTAACGCCGCCGCCGTGCGTCTGTTGCTGGAGCTGGGTGCCGACCCCGCCGTGAAGAATGCCGACGGGCAGACGGCCCTCGATATCGCCACGGAGAAGGGTAATGCCTATGAGAAGCGCGACACGCTCTTCTTCAGCCTCATCTACAGCACGCGCCGCCACGAGCTCTACAAGCGCACCATGGCTCTGCTCACCAATCCTCCCGCCAAGAACGAGACGCTGACGAAGGAGAGTGTGCAGCAGCACATGAAGACTCTTATCTCTGAGGCAGATGCCGAGGACGAAGCTGCTGAGAAAGCAGCGGAGTAAGGATTTTTCGCGGGGCTTCCGCGAAGAACGGAAACGGTCTGACGCGTGGCGTCAGACCGTTTTTTATATGAGGAGGGGGTGCCGCTTACGCGCGGCGGCGGCGGAAGAGGCCGCCGAGGGCGCAGAGCAGAAGCGCCGGGACGGCCGGCTCGGGGGTTTGGGCCATGTAGAGGGTCAGGCCGTTGTCTGCATGGGCTGCTTCCATCAGACGATAGCCGGAGCGAAGAGAAAGGGATTCTTCCGCCGCCTCGTAGCTCAGGCCTTTGAAGAAGAGTGCCACGTAGGGCGAGGGGGCGGCGGTGAGCGCCCCGAGGTCGAGTTGCAGACTGCCGCTCGCCGTGAGGGTAACGCCGTCCAGCTGCTCGCTCTGAAGAAGGCGGAAGGTAAGGCCTTGGTGCTGTGTGGTGCCCTTGTCCTCCGCCCCGACCACGAGCGTGTTGTCGCCGGAGAGGGTGATGCTTGCCCCTTCCGCCGCGAGAATGGCGGAGGTGCTGTCCAGCACAAGGTTGGCGGCTTGCAGGGTGGCACCGCTTTCGGCAAGCTCCACGCGAGAGCCGTGCAGCACGGTATCATTGAGGGTGTAGGTCGTTTCCTGTGTGAGGCGCAGGAGGATGTTGTCGAACTGCGCGGGAATATCGGCGGTGCCGCCGAGCGCCGTGCCGTCGGAGCTGATATCGGCGGTGCCGCCGAGCGCCGTGCCGTCGGAGCTGATATCGGCGTGGTCGCTGATGCTGCCGACGCCGTTTATCGGGCTGATGCTCAGGGTGTCGGTGACAATCTCCGCCGTGACGGTGCCGCGGGCACGGGTGCCGAGGATAATGCTCTCACCGCTGACGGAGGCGCCGTCCTGCAATTGCACGCGGCCGCTTTCCACGGCCAGCTCGCCCTGCACGCGGCTTTCGCTGCCGCTCAGGATGAGGGTGCCGTAGCCGGTCTTATCCAGCGCGCCGCTGCCGCTGAGGCTCTGCACGGTGGCGGTGTCTGCCTCCACGTTGATGGTGTTGCCTGCGGCGGCCTGCAGCTCGATGGCTGCCAGCGTGGTGTCCGTCGCCAGCACCAGCGTGCGTGCGGTGTCGGCGGTTTCCTCGGTAAAGATGACCTTACCGCTCAGGGAGCCGCCCGCGCCGATGGCGGCGGTGCCGTGCTCGATGATGAGATCGCCCATAGCCGTGCCGCCTGCTTCCAACGCGCTGTTGAGCGTGGCGGTCTGGTTGTCGCGCACAATGATGTTGCCCGCGGTCGGGGTCTCAATCACAAGGTCCTCGGTGCTGTTGTCCACGATGATGTCGGCGGCTGCCGCCACATAGTCGTAGAAGAGGGTTTGCTCAGCCACATCCCAGCGGAAGGCCCCGGCATCCACCCCTTCGCCGCGCAGCGTGAAGCCGCTCGTGTCGTAGGTGTCAATTTCTTCCGTCCCCCAGATGGTGAAGAGCTTATAGCTGCCCGAGCTGAGCTGCCCGAAGCCGTTGAGCTCCAGCGTGATGCCGCTGAGCAGGGGCTCGCTGACATCCACATCCACCAGCGTGAGTGCGGCCAGATCATCCAGCTGGGCTTCGTTCAGCGTGATGGAGACCACGGAACCGGCCCCCATGCTGAAGCTGTTCGCTGTGATGATGTTGGAAGCTCCCGCCAGCAGCAGTGCGGAGTTTTCCCCCATGGTGACGCTGCCTGCCGATAATTCGCCGGCCTCGCAGAAGGAGAGTGTACCGCCGCTCTGCACGATGAGGTCCTTCGCTTCATCCACATAGCCGCCGCGGCTCAGGGAGAGAGTGGCACCGCCGAAGACTGTCAGGTTTTGGGAAAGTTCCAGGACGGCTTCATCCTCCACGCGCAGGCTGCCGCCGAGCACGGCGGATTCGCTCGCGATGCTGCTGCGCAGGGAATCCGAAACCTCTTTACTCGTTGCATTTCCAAGCCCGAGGGAGCTCTTGACGGCATTCAAATCCGCCCGTGTGGTCGCACCGCTGAAAATGACATCGCCGCTGCCGGTTTGGGTGTAGGTGCCGCTCGTCTTGTCATAGCTGCCGTTGAAAACGGCGCGGGAAGTGGTTGCCGTCAGGCTGCTGTAGATGGCGTCGCGGAAGGTGATGCTGCTGCCTTCCTTGGCGGAGAGTTGCAGCTGCAGGCCGGCCACGGCACTGCTTTGGTAAATGCTGCGCAGCATGACGTTGCTGCCGCGTTGCTCAAAGTTCTTCTCAAACAGCACGCTGTCATTGCCGCTGATGAGGATGCTCATGTTTGCCTTGATGGCACCGCCGGTGCCGTTGTAGCTGTTGACGGTGGTGGAACCCGAGCGGGCGGAGTTGCCGCTGAAAAGCACGGTGCCATTGTCCGCCAGAACGATATTCATATCGGCAAAGATGGCACCGCCGTAGCGGTTCTGGTTTGCCGTGCTCAGACCGACGGCACTGTTGCCGATGAAGGAGACGCTGCCGTTGCGGCTGATGTTGACGGCTGCCGTGCTGCTGTAGGCCGTCTTGATGGCACCGCCCTTGGCCTGATAGGTGGCGGATTGAGCGAGGTTGTTTTCGAAGAGCACGGAGCCGTTGCCTGTCATCTCCATGCCGCAGTCCAGACGGAAAGCACCGCCGCCGGCGTTGGCCGAGGTTCCTTCTGCAATACTGGAGTTGCCGCTCACGCGCACGGCACCGTTGTCCGTGATGCTCAACACGGATTTGGCACCGGCCATGCCGATGGCACCGCTGTAACTCTCTTGGCTTCTGGCGGTCGTGCGGGCCGTGTTGTTGCTGATGTCCACCAGCCCTGTTGTGCCGGAGATGGTCACCGGGGCGTAGGATGCATAGATAGCCGCGCCGCAGGCCCCGCGCAGGACATTCGTGATGCTGTTGTTGTTGAGCGTGACGGAGGCATTGCCGACCATCGTCACGGTGGAACCTTCGCTGGCGTAAACGGCTCCGTAGGCTTCCGTGCCGGAGGCGTTGACTGTGACGGTGTTGTCGCTGATATTCACGCCCCCGGCATTGTGACTGAGATCGAGGGTGCCGTACTTGGCAACAAAGTAGGCCGCACCGCCCGAGCCGGTGGAGCTCGAAGAGGTGCTGCTGAAGCCGTTGCCGCAGCTGCTCACGCTGCCGGAATTGCCGGAGGCGGAGAGCGACGCGCCTTCACCCACGTAAACTCCGCCTGTCACGGGCCAAGAGGAGGTAGTCTGGCTCGCTGTATTGCCCCCCTTCTTCGAACCCATCGTTGTGCCGCCGAAGCTGACATCCTTCAACCCTGTGAAAGAGGCGGACTTGCCGCTGCTGACGATGATGCCGCCACGGCCCGTATCGACATGCAGGGAGGCAGAGGTGCCGCTCGGGGCGGTGACGGTCAGGTCGCTGTTGACAACGAGGTCGTTCGCACCGCCCGCGCTGATGTCGCCCCCAAGGTTGAGGGTGAGCGCTTCGCTGATGGCCTGTGCCGCTTTCTCCCAAAAGTCTTCATCAACGACGGTGGTGGTCAGCCCGAGAGCCGTTGTCGTGAGGAGCAGAAAAAGCGGGAGAGGCAGGTGCGGCTTCATACTGATAAGACTCTATCAGTATAACAGTTTGCCGGAAGCTGTCTAGCAAAAAAACAACTCGTTACGCACTAATCAGGCGAGGCAGCCGGGGCAGTTGCGGACGAGATGCTGCGGGGAGATTTCCGCCAGCTCGGGCACGTGGTCGGTGAGGCAGAGGTCGGCATTGCCGATGCGGTTGCGCTCACGGAAGGAGCAGCCGCAGGGCGGGCGGCGTAGGGTGGGCGGCAGCCCCGGGATGCTCGGCAGTCGCTCGCCCTTGGCATGTCCCGCGGGGATGGAGTTCATGAGCGAGCGGGTGTAGGCATGGCGCGGGTGCGCCAGCAGCTCCTCTGCGGGGGCGCTTTCCACAATGCTGCCCGCGTACATCACTTGGATGCGGTGGGCGTACTGCTTCACAACGCCGAGGTCGTGGGTGATGAGGATGACGGCGGTGCCCAGCTCCCGTTGGCGTTCGCGCAGCAGGTCGAGCACTTGTTTCTGCACGGTAACATCCAGCGCGGTGGTGGGCTCATCCGCAATGAGAATTTCGGGGCGGGTGATGAGGGCCATGGCAATCATCACGCGTTGGCGCATGCCGCCCGAGAACTCGTGAGGGTAGGCCTTCGCGCGCTTCTCGGGCTCGGGGATACCCGTGCGGGCCAGCTCCTCCACGGCGAGTTTGCGCGCTTCTTTCCATGACAATCCGTGGTGAATCACCAGCGGTTCCGCCACTTGGTCGCCGATGCACATGCAGGGGTTCAGGCAGGTCATCGGGTCCTGGAAAATCATGGAGAGGCGTCGACCGCGCAGGGAAGAAAACGTTTTTTCATCCGTGCGGAGGAGGTCGATGCCGTCGAACATCGCGCTCGCTTGCGCGGGGATGAAGGCGGGCGGGCGGGGAATGAGCCCCATGAACGCGGAGCAAGTGACGGATTTGCCGCTGCCGCTCTCGCCCACGATGCCCAGCGTCTCGCCCGCGTGCAGGTCGAAGCTCACGTCGTTCACGGCATAAGTCGTGCCCGCGCGGGTGCGGAATTCCACGCTGAGGTTGCGAACTTGGAGAAGAGGTTCAGTCATGATTTCAGGGCAAAGTTGAGTCCGCCGAGCGGGGCAGTCTCCATGTGCAGTTCACGGACGAGGAAGCGGAGCAGGACGAGGGAGCCGACGGCATCGAAGAGGGCATCGTGCCAGCGGCGGTTCGGCACCAGCCGCTCCGCCTCGGCGGTGATACCCAGCGCATCGCAGACGGTGCCGAGACTGTGGTCGCCGAGCGTGGGCAGTGCCTTGCGGGCAAGCGTGAGGGTGTCCAACCACGGCGTAAAGCCGTGTCCGGGGAAAGCCTTCAGGAAGCGCATTTCCGTGGCGGGATTGTGCCCGACAACCACACAGCCGCCGAGCAGGCGGCGCAGGTCAGGCCAGAGGGAGGCGAAGGCAGGGGCATCCGCCAGCTTCTCCGTGGTGATGCCGTGCACCTTCGCCGCGCTCCAATGCACGGGGTGAGTGGGGGCAATGTAGGAGTCGAAGAGCTCTTCCGTCTCAAAGAGCGTGTTGACGCGCACGATGCCGACCTGCACGGGGCAGTCCGTCTCCCCCGGTGCCGCGCCCGCGGACTCGAAGTCAATCGCCGCAAAAGATAAAGAGCCTATCGCGGCATCAGGATTTGTACATTGTACATTGTACATTGTACTTCTTACTTTTTCGCCCAAGCGAGTGCCTGTTTCATCTCGGCGCAGAGCGCGTCGTAGTCGCAGGTGAGGTACTTGCCGTCGCGGTAGAGCATGCGGCCGTCCACCACGGTCAGGCGGTTTTCCATGCCCGTGGCGGCGTACACGATGTTGGAGACGATGTGGTGCACGGGCTGCATGTTCGGCGTGTCCAGCGAGAGGGCGATGAAGTCCGCACGCATGCCGGGTTCCAGCGTGCCGATGAAGGGGTCGTGCAGGGCGGCGGAGCCGTGGCGCGTCGCCATATCCAGCGCAAGCTGCGCGGGGGTGGCGGTGGGCGAGAGCTCATCCACCTTGTGCAGCAGGGCAGCCATGTACATCTCGCGCACCATGTTCTGCGCGTTGTTGCTGGCGGGGCCGTCCGTACCGAGGGCCACGGGCACGCGCTGAGCCAGCAGCTTCTCCACGGGGGAGACACCGCTGGCGAGCTTCATGTTGCTGGCGGGGTTGTGCACGGCGCAGCAGCGGCCGTCCGCCAGCATCTCGATGTCCTCCGCCGTCACATCAACCACGTGGAAGAAGGTCGCATCCGCCGTCAGCAGACCGAGGTCGCGGCAGTAGGCCACGGGCGTCTTGCCGTATTGCTTCAGGCAGCCTTCGGTTTCGCCCTTGGTTTCCGCAAGGTGCATGCCGAAGAGGGAGCCCGTTTCCGTGGCGAGCTCGCGGAGCTTCACCAGCATGTCGGGGTTGGTGGTGTAGGGCGCATGCGGCACCACGGCCTGTCGCAGGCGCGGGTGGTTGCGGTATTCGTCGGCGATGGCGCGCACGAGGTCGCAGTGCGCATCGAGGTCCTTGCAGGTGAGGGAGGGGAAGAACTGCGTGGCGTTCTCGCCCAGCACGGCGCGCATGCCCATCTTATCGGCGGCGCGGAAGACGGAGGGCTCGAACATGTACATGTCGTAGAACGCCGTTGTGCCCGTGCGGAGCATCTCCGCCATGCTGAAGGTGGCTCCCAGCTCCACAAGTTCGGGTGTGAGCTTGGCCTCCTGCGGGAAGATGTCCTGCGTCAGCCAGTCCATGAGCGCCTTGTCATCGGAGAAGCCGCGCAGCAGGCTCATGGGCACGTGCGTGTGGGCGTTGATGAGGCCGGGCATGATGACGCTATGCCCCATGTCTACCTTCTCGGCATCGGGGTACATGATACCCAGCATGTCGGCATGGCCCACGCAGGTGATGCGGTCGCCCTCCGTGAGAACGGCACCGCCCTCGATGATGTCGCGTCCGTCATTCTGGGTGACGACGTAGTCGGCGGAATACAGGGTTTGGGGGAGAAGTTCGTCGGACATATTACCAGAAGAGAAGAGCGCAGAGGATGATGGTTGCACCGTAGATGACACCGAACAGGGCCGTGGCGCGGAAGAGCAGGGGGCGCGCCGTGAACTTGGCGGCCCAGTCGCGGAAGAGCCAGGGCCACGCTACCCAGCACATGGCAACCGTCAGCACGGGGTACCACCAGATGGGGATGAGCAGACGCGTGACAGGCTCCTTAAGGAACGCGGCGCTCAGCGGCACGATGGCCAGCAGCAGCAGGAACATGCCCAGTGCGCGGGGAAAGAGGTTTTCTTTCACCATGCTGCTGAGGATGAACCACATCACGGGGCAGAGCAGCAGCAGGATGCCGCGCGCGCCCTCGAACTCAAAGAGCGGCATGCGCAGCGGATTTTCGGCGGAATCCCACAGCAGCAGCGCCACCCACAGAAAATCAATCCCGAGCATCACCGCGCCTGCCAGCGGGGCCTTGTGGGCGGCGAGCAACAGTCGCTTGGTCCGCTCCCGGCAGAGCAGGGCCGCGAGGTGCAGCAGCACCAGCACAATGCCCATGATCAGCCCCGTTTCACACAGGGGGAGCTTTTCGTAGAGGTGAATGGCGTGTTCGTACATAGCGGAAACGAGGCTATGTTACCCCATTTTGCCCCTGAAAACAAGCGGAATGTACGGATGTAAAAATGGGGATTTGTCGGGATTTACTAGGTACTATGTACTAGGTACTATTTATCAA
>JAKSOV010000057.1 GCA_024405415.1 Akkermansia sp. | reverse complement strand
TATGGCTCCCAAAATGTGCGCGCCCCGGCGCGCAAAGGAAAACGATGCTATTCTGCCCTGCGGTCAGAATAGCGCCTTAAATTCCGCGCGGCTGCGCCGCGCAAGACCCCGACAAACTGCTCATTTGTCACGCCGCGTTTTTCGTCCATTCAGCGCACTCGCGCGCAGACGGCGCAGGTGGGGTTGCAGCCGCGGGCGGGGCAGTGCAGGCGGCCCCAGAGCACCATGCGGAGGTGCAGCTGCCCCCATGTCTCTTGCGGGAAGAGTTTTTTGAGGTCGGTCTCCACCTTTTCCACGGTAGCGCCGCGGGAGAGCCCCCAGCGGTGCGCGAGGCGGAAGATGTGCGTATCCACGGGGAAGGCAGGGTGGCCGAAGGCTTGGTTCATGACGACGCTCGCCGTCTTGTGACCGACGCCCGGCAGGGCCTCCAGCTCTTCGAATGTGGCGGGGACGGCGCCGCCGTGGCGCGCACACAACTGCTGCGCCATGGCGACGAGGCGCTTCGCTTTGCTCTCAAAAAAGCCGCAGGAGTGGATAAGCTGCCCTACGCTCTGCCAATCCGCCGCGGCAAGTGCGGCGGCATCGGGGTAGGCGGCAAAGAGCGCAGGGGTGACGAGGTTGACGCGCGCATCCGTGCATTGCGCGGAAAGCACAACGGCCACCAACAGTGTGAAGGCGTCCCGGTGGTGCAGCGGCACCTCGGGGTTCGGGATGCCGCGGGCCAGTTCCTCCGCCACGATGGCGGCGCGTTCCGCTCGCTTCATGTCAGGCGTGGCGGCGGTTAGCGGCGCTCCGTGTTGCCCAGCGGGCCGAGCACGGCGTTGCCTTCCTGCTTGGTGGTGCGGCTCCAGGATTTCACATTCTCGGTGGAGCCGGAGGGGGCGACCACCGTGTGATTGCTGGGCGGCACGGGCGGCATGGCCGGTGTGCAGGAGGGCAGCGCGAGGGCGAGCAGAGGGAGAGTGAGGAGGATTTTATGCATATCGGTGCGGGAATAGAGGTGGCGGATAATGAAAACCGCCTGCCGAGGGGCAGGCGGTGAAAGGTTTTTTGTTTGTTGTAGGACCTGCGTCCTGCCTGCGTTGCGGGGCTTATCAGTTGCCCAGCGGCTTGAGGCGGAACACGCGGTCACCCACGGCGGGGCGGAGACCGGCGGGAAGCTTGGTCACGTCAAACTCGGCGACGACCTGACCATCCGCAATGGAGATGATGGTGAGGGGGGTGATGACCGTGTCACCGCGCTTCACCAGCAGGGTTTCACCCTTGATGAGGCCGCTCTCGGCACCCACGACGAAGGTCAGGTACTTCCAAGAGGCGTCCACAGCCTGCACGGCGAACTCCTGACCGTTCTTGTTGTACTCGCGGAAGAAACGGTCATTGATTTCGTTGAGGCGGGCCAGCTCGGCCTGCTGCTTCTTCAGCTCGGCTTCAGCGGCGGTCAGGACGTCGCCCTCCTTGGTGAGCTTCTTCTGCAGGGCCTCGGCTTCTTCGGCCTGAGTCTTCACGATTTCGCCGATTTTGGCAACTGCGCCGTCATAGTCGGGGGTGTCATCGCTGCACATATCAACGATGTCAACCAGTTCCGTGTGGCCCTTGGCTTCCTCCTTGGAGGAGGCTACCCAGCTGCCCACGCTGCCTTCTTCCTTCTGCTTGGCAAGGTCGGCTTCCAGAGATTCCTTTTCAGCCAGCTTGGCCTTCAGTGCTTCTTCGGCCAGAGAGCACTTGTCTTTCTGGTCGCGCATCTCGACGCGGGCGGCTTCCGTGGCGTTGACAGCCGTGGCTCGTTCACCGGCAACCTTGGCTGCGGTGGCGTCCAGCTCGCCGTTGAGCTTGCGCAGACCGGTAGCATCGGCTGCGGCCACCTGAGAGCCGCCGCCATGCGTGTAGGTCACGATGGTCATGGCCTTCTGCTGCTTGGCAGAGAAGAAGGTGAGTGCGCCGCCGGCAAGCAGCACGATGAGAGAAATGGCAAGTTGAGAGATTTTCATGTCAGGAAAGGGGGCGTAGTGTGAACGATTACTTGTTGTTGCGGACGGCGGTCACCTTGTCGCCGATCTGCACGCGGTCGCCGGGGCGCATCGTGCTATAGATAACCTCGCAGCTGGCGCGGTTGCCCTCCACCAGCGTGACGTTGAGCTCGCAGACCTTCTTGTCGCCGCGGTGGGCGGCAAGGCGGGAGCCGCTGATGATGCCCTTGTCGATACCGGCGTCGAGAATCACGAAGTCCCAGTTGGGGTCAGCCGTGATGACGGAGCAGGAAAGCTCGGGGGGAGAGAGGCGGGCCATGCGGTCGGAGCTGAGCTTCTTAGCAGCGGCAATCTTGTCCAGCGTGTCCTTCGTTTCGTTCTGAATGGCGGAAATCTGCGCCTGCTTGGCGGAAATCTGAGATTCGACCTGCTCGTTGGCCGAGGCGCCTTCCGCCAGTTTGGTGATGATGGCGACGCGGAAATCGTCGTCATCGGAAACATCTGTGCTGTCCATCTCGGCAGCGGTCATGGCCTCGTTGCGGAACTTGTTGAAGCTCTCGCTGGCCAGCTTGGAGGCGGACTTGACGGCCTCCAACTGAGCCATGAGAGCCTTGCAGTCACTCTCTGCATCGGCGGTCTTGGCAGCGGCGTCTTCCGCCTGCTGCTGATATTCGCCGGCCTTGCCCTTGAAGTATTCCGTGCGCAGCTCGGCGTACTTCTTGATGGCGCGGTCCTGTTCGATTTCACCGGATTTCTTCACGGCAGCCTCAAACTGAGACTGGAAGGCGGCGACCTCACCGGAGGGAGCGGTCAGCGCTTCATTGTTCTTGTAGAAGAAGAAAGATGCCCCCAGGAAGAGTGCGACGGCGGCGAGAATGGTGTATTTCCACATGGCGGTAAGAGGATTTGCAGATGTTCACTAATATATCTATACCAGTTTGCAAGGGTTGGCAATAAAAAAAGAGAAGGAAAGAGGAAAAAATCTTTGCTGCAACGGCCGTGGGGCTTCAAATGCGCGTTCGCTGCGTCTTTTTGCCGTGCAGAGACGCCGCAAAAGGCAATAATCGGCCCGTTTCAATGCTGCTGCGGGGCAGGGAAAGACCGCCCGGCGGTCATGCGATCAATCTCCGGTGGGAGAAGTGCCGTGCAGCAGCGCATCGGCAAAGGATTCGGGAAGCCCCGTGCGGGCGATTTTGTGGCCGGCCTCCTGCACGTCGTAAGCGACGCGGCGCAGGTGGAGGGTCGAGGTCTCGGGGCAGAAGAGGGCGTAGGAAGCGCGCCAGTCGAGGTCGCGCGGCTGACCGACGGAGCCGGGGTTGACGAGGTAGCGGCTGCGGGAGTCGAGATGAACCGTAAAATCCCCCTGCGCGTCGTAGCGGATGTCGATTTTTTCCACCTGCCCGTGGTAGAGGCGGAAGAGCGCGGCGCGGTGCGTGTGCCCGAAGAAGCAGATGCGGGCTTTCACCGCAGCGAAGACCTTGGCGGCTTCGTTCACATTGGCGATGCGCCCCCAGCGCTTGGGAGCCTCGGGCGTGGCGTGGCCGAGCAGCATGCCCTCCCACTCCGCATGGTGCGGCAGGGAGCGGAGCCACGCGACCTGCTCGGCATTGAGCATGTCCTGCGTGCGGTCCATCATCTGCATGTATATGTCTACGCCGAAGACGGCGCGGTTGAGCAGCGCGGCCTCGTGGTTGCCGCGCACGGCAGCGAGCAGATGCGGGCGGACGAGGTTCACGCACTCCGCAGGGTCGCCGTTGAATCCGATATAGTCCCCCAACCCCAGAGCCCCCGTCGCGCCGTGCTGCTTCATATCGGCAAGCACGGCCTGCAGAGCCTCCAGGTTGGCGTGGATATCGGAAAGAACGGCGACAATCACGGCTTCAGCCCTCCGATTCGGAAAGGATTTCCTTCAGACGCGCCTTGAACGCCTCGATGCCGTCCCCCGTGGCCGCCGCGATAGGCAGAATCTCCACCTTGGGGAAGCGCTGTTTGAGAATCTCGAGATTCTCGGCAGAGGCTTCCTCGTCCATCTTGTTGGCGAGAATAATCCACGGGCGGGCCGCCAGCTCATCGGAGTACAGCTTAATTTCCTTGCGGAGTGTCTGAATGGCCTCCACGGGGTCGTGCTCCATGCCCGTCATGTCCACGACGAAAAGCAGGAGGTGGCAGCGCATGATGTGGCGCAGGAACTCGTGGCCCAGTCCGCGGTTCTGCGAGGCGCCTTCGATGATACCGGGAATATCCGCCACGACGGCGCGGGAATAATCCTCGAACTGCACCATGCCCACCATGGGTTGCAGCGTGGTGAAGGGGTAGCTCGCAATCTTGGGCGTGGCGTTGGAGATGGCGGTGAGCAGCGTGCTCTTTCCCGCGTTGGGGTAGCCGACGAGGCCTGCATCCGCGATGCGGCGCAGCTCAAAGAAGTACACGCCGCTCTCGGCTTCCGTGCCGTACTCGAACTCCAGCGGGGCCTGATTGGTGGCCGTGCGGAAATGCCAGTTGCCGCGGCCGCCCTTGCCGCCTTGGCAAAGGACGAAACGCTGTCCGGGCTCCGTAAGATCGGCAATCTGCTCCAGCTCGATACCGTCGCCTTCGCGCTCCAGCCACGTGGCTTCCTGCATGGTGGCGGCGTTGCTGCGGTACACAATCGTGCCGGGGGGCACTTGCCCGACCACGGTCTTGCCGTCGCGTCCGTGTTTGCGGGCGTGCATGCCGGGCATGCCGTCCGTAGCGATGAGCTTGGGGTCGTAGAAATAAGTGCGGAGGTCATTCGTGCCGGGGTTCACCTCGAGAATCACGCTGCCGCCGTCACCGCCGTCGCCGCCATCGGGGCCGCCGCGGGGCACGAACTTCTCTCGGCGGAAACTGGCGAGGCCGTTGCCGCCTTTACCTGCTTTGGCAAAAATTCTGATGTTATCGACGAACATGCGCCCAGCATAGCAGATTTTTCCCGCACGGGCAAGGCGAAACCCGAGGGAGGGGAGGTCCGGGCGGAAGAATGGGAGCTCCGTCACTCCGACAAATGAGGATTTGTCGATTTGTGATAAGAAATATGTGATTTGAAATTTTTGATTCGGAAATTGAGTGCGGCTTTCGCCGCAAGGGTAGAAAAACCGGTCTGACGCATGCGTCAGACCGGTTTCCTTGTATCGCGCCGATAGGCGCGCGAATTCTCTAAATCACAAATCAAAAATCACATATTTCTTATCACAACGTGCGTGTGTCGTAGGGGAAACCGCCCCGCTTTTCCGCTTGCGGGGGGGCTTACGATTGTGGTATAAGAGCTTTATCCCCGATGATGCGCTCTCTTTTCATCTGCATGGCTTTGTGTTGCTGCTCCCTGTGCCCGGCACAGGAGGCGGAGGACGAGCCCGTAACCTCTGCCGGGGAACCGACCGAGGCGGAGGCTGTGGTGCAGCTGCGCGAGCGCATGGCATCCTTTGCCGCGCTACTGGCACAGGTGCAGGATGCGGACTCCGCTGCGGCCATGGTGCCGCAAGTGCAAGAGGCATTTGCCGCTTTGCTGCAGACGGACGAGGAGGAGGATGAGGAAGAAGCGGCCGCTGCGCTGGAGGAGGCCTTTGCCCCTGTGGATGCGGAGCTGGCTCGTCTGGAGGAGGCGGATTTCTATGGTGCCGCCGCACTGCGCGCCGTGTTTGCCGAACCGACGGAGGCGGAGGACGGCGTGATTTTCCCCGTCGGGGCGTTCGATTTCCTGCGCGGCGGGACCGAGGGCGGTGAGCAGCACGTCTGCCCCCGCGAGGAAGGCGGCCTGCCCCTGCTGAATTGGAACGAGGCGCAGTGAGCGCGTACGCGCCGTAGTTGTCCTTGCATTCTGTCTGTTTTTGTGCTACCGTTCGCCCGTTATGGCAAATACCTCCCTGACCCCCGAACTGGTCGCTCATGCGACAAATCTCGCTTCTGCCTTTGCCCAGAGCCAAAAGGTGATTTCCGCCAAGGCTCGCATCGGCCTCTTCTACCAGAACCCCGAAGCGACGGACCTGTTCCGCAAGGTGAGCGAATACGGCGAGGAGCTGCGCAACAAGCACATGGCCGGCATGGAGCCGTCTGAGAGCGAACTGGCGAAGTTCGACGAGCTGCGCTCGGCCGTGGTGGCCAACGAGGTGTGCAAGAATTTCCTCGAGGCGCGTCAGGAGCTGGATGACATGCTCGGCGTGGTGAACCAGTACCTTGTGATGGCCATTGAGAAGGGCTGCGCCCCCACGGATGAAGAGGTGGCGGCCTCCCTGAATCAGCAGGTTAGCGCCTGCTCCTGCGGCGGCGGTTGCCACGGCAGCTGCGAGGACTGCGACAACGAGCATTGCGACCACAAGCACGAGGGCGAGCATGAGTGCTGCTGCGGCGGCCGACATGAGGAAGGGCACGAGTGCAAGTGCGGCGGCCACCACCATGGCGAAGAAGGCCATGAGTGCTGCTGCGGCAACAAGTAATTTTCCCCGTTGACCGGGGCCTGCCGATATGGGCGCGCTTCTCTCCCGTCTCTGCGTGTGGCGCAGCCGCCGCATGTTTGCCCTGCTGTTGGCGGCGTATGCCGCCGCGGCAGCGTGGGCGAATATCGCCGCGTGGGAGTCGCCCTTTGCGCTCAATACGGCGGGTATTGTCGGCGCGGGCGTGTTGCTTGCGCTGCCCGTGACGGCCCTGCTGCTCCGCAAGGCGGGGCAGTCGTCCCTGCTCACCGCGGGGCAGCTCTGGGCTCTGGCTGCCGTAGCTGCGGCGGTGAATGTCTGCGGCAATTATTACACCTTTGTCGCCCCCGGGCAGATGCCGCTCGGCATTCTGCTGACCATGGGCTGCGCCTGTTTGCTGCGCGCCGTGTTCGGCCGCCTCTCATGGCCCATTTGGACCTTCTTTTTCTTCACCCAGCTCATGCAGGCGTTGGGGATGCTGGAGTATGGCTCTCGCTTCAACTCGCTGGTGATTGCCGAGGCGCTGGAGGCCAGCGCGGAGGAGTGGCTCACCTACATGACGCCTACCAACATCGCGGTGCTCTCTCTGTTTGTGCTGCCCTCAGCCTTTTTTGCCTCGCTGCTCGGGCTGGTGCTGCGTCGGGCGGGGCGTCCCGCTCTCCTGCAAAACGGCTTGTGTTTCTGCGCTCTCTCGCTGATGGTGGGCGCCTCTCTCCCGCCGCACAAGCAGAAGCTTGACTACTATTGGCCCGCCATGGAGCTGCGCGCCATGACCATGGCCTGGACAGAGGCTTTGAGCCTTAACGAGGCGACCATCAATCAGGCCGAGAGCCTACGCTCACCTGCCGAACAGCCTTCCTCCATCGCAACCCTGAAGGGAGATGAAGGCGCCGTTCTGGTGTTCCACGTGGGCGAGAGCATCCGCGCCGACCGCATGAGCCTGAACGGCTACGAGCGCGACACGACCCCGTGGCTGCGGCAGCAGGGCGCGCTCATCAATTTCCCTGACTGCATCTCCGCCGCCTGCGACACCTGCGAGGTGGAGCTGGCGGTAATGACCGATGGCCGCCGCAGCGTGCGCGAGTCGGGTGCGGAGGCCATGCAGCCCAAGACGGGCTCCGTATTGGACCTGTTTGCCGCGAACGGTTTTGATGTCTACACCTTCTTCGGTCGCCGCTGCGCGCAACAGCTCAAATACGACCGCGTGATTCGCGTGCTCACCCATTGCAGCAAAGAGCGTTTCAACGCCCCCGGCTCCCCGTGGACGAGCGTGCCGCAGATGCAGGGCGTGCTGGAGAAGACCCCCCGGCGCAACCTCGTGCTCTTCATCAACAACGAGGGCAGCCACACGCCCTTTGAGCACTACGACCGCGAGAATCCTCCCTTCACCCCCACGGGCATCAATTTCGAGCATCCCGCCGCCCATGCGGAAGAGGTGAACAACGCCTATGACAGCACCATTCACTACACCGATGAATTCATCCGCCGCGTGACGGAGGCGCTGCACGGTCGCCCGTGGGTCTACGTCTACATCAGCGACCACGGCGAATACCTCGGGCACGACGGCATGTGGGGGCGCGCCGCGCTCGGCATGGGCCACATCCCCTACCACAGCACCACGGGCTGCCGCGTAGGCATGTTCGTGCTGCCCTCGCCCGAGTTCGCCGCGTTGCATCCGCACTTTGCACAGGCCTTGGACAATCTCCGCTTGCACCGCACCATGACGGTGGCCGACGAGCACATCTTCCACACCCTGCTCGGTCTGTTCGGCATCGAGACACCGTACTACGACGCATCCCTGGACCTGACAGGCGAACAGGTAAAACCCTACGACGGCCCGAAACCCTGAGGCACAGCTAATCCCTTTTATCCCCCTGAAGCTCGCTATACCTCCTCGGCGTAGTCCTCGTCGGGCATAGCGTCGTCCGGGTCTTCGGCGGTGTCGTCGTTGGGCATAGCGTCGGGGTCCTCGGCCAGCTCATCATGGAGCGTGCAGACGTTGCGTGCCTTCTCGGGGTCCGCCATCGTCTCCGTGTAGGCCTTGCCCTCGTACTCGCAGCCGCTGTGGGCCAGCATGCCCGAGTCTCGGCAGAGGCGCACGCCCGTGCGGCGCACGCCGCGGGCAGGGGCAGTGCGAATCTCTTTCATGGGGTAGCCGCGCGCCACGGCGCATTGCATGGCCCCCACCCAGAGCGGCAGCGCCAGCGTGCCGCCGTAGGCTTTCTCGGCAATCTTCACAGGGCGGTCAAAGCCCACCCAAACCGCCGCCGTCAGGTCCGAGGTAAAGCCGCAGAACCACGCGTTCTTGTAGCCGTTGGTCGTGCCCGTCTTGCCGCCGCAGGGGAACTTGAAGCCCAGTTTCTGCATGCTGCCCGCCGTGCCTCCCGGCTTGGTAATCTCTTGGAGGATGCCCGAGGTCGTCACCGCTGTACGCTGTGAGAACACGCGGCGGGTGGAGGGGTTGTGCTGCCAGACCACGCGGCCGTCCTTGTCCGTGATGGATTCGATGATATACGGCGTGGGGCGCACGCCACCGTTGGCAAAGATTGTGTAGGCGGCCGCCACCTCCACGGGGGAGGCCTCCCATGTGCCGAGGTAGATGGTCGGGCCGGGTGTCTTGGCGGGGCGGGGGAAACCCGCCATCAGCGCCGAGGACACCACATTTTGCAACCCCGCGCGGTTGCCGATGCGCACGGACATGGTGTTGCGACTCTTGAGCAGGCCCCACGCGGCAGGGTGCATGCCCGTGAAGCGGTTGTCCGAGTTGTGCGGGCTCCAGTTCTTGGCCCCCGCAATCTCGCCGGGTGCCAAGCGATCGTCCGACACCATGGCCTGCGCACTTCCGCCGCGGTCAAAGAAGGTGGAGTAGACGATGGGTTTGAAGATGGAGCCCACGGGGCGGCGGCTCTGCTGCGCGCGGTTGAGCTTGGATTCCTCGCTGTCTCGGCCGCCCACCACGGCCAACAACGCGCCCGTGGCGTTGTCCACCATGGCACAGGCGGCCTGAATGTACTGCGGGCGGAAGGCGTCCTGCTTGTCGGGCGGCAGGGCGGCGCGCGCCGCCTGATACTGAGCGCGTGTCTGGTGCGGGTAGCGCTTATCCTTCTCCAGCATGGTCACCAGCCGCGTATCGAGCGCTCGCATGACGTCATCCTGCAAATCGATATCCAGCGTGGTGCGCACGCGCAGACCGCCGGAGACGACGGCCTCCTCCTTCACGCGTTGGTTCTGCTCATCCAGCAGGCTCAGCGCGTGGTCCACCTCGTTGCGCACCAAGTCCAGCGCGTAGTTGTTGGTGCCGCGGCGCTCGGGCTTGCGGCAGACAATCGGCTCGGCCAGCGCATTCTCATACTCCTTGCGGGTGATGTGGCCGTGCTCCACCAGAAGCTTGAGCACCTTGTCGCGCTGCACCTTGGCGGAGGACATGCTGCGGTAGGGCGAGAACTCATTCGGGCTGCAGATGATGCCCGCCAGCATGGCCGCCTCGCCGATGCTGAGTTCGCGCGGCTGTTTGTCGAAATAGCCGCTGGCTGCCTGTTTCAGGCCGAGGAAGGTGTGGCCCCAGAATACGCGGTTGATGTAGCAGCGAAGGATGGTCTCTTTGTCGTATGTGGCCTCGATGCGGCGGGCGAGCGCCATCTCCGTGAACTTGGCGTCAAAATTGCGCAGGCGGTGGTTATAGGTGTTCTTGGCCAGCTGCATCGTCAGGGTGGAGCCGCCCTGCGTAGTGCGGTGGTGCTTGAACACCTGCGCCACGGCGCGCAGCATGCCGCGCGGGTCAATGCCGCCGTGCGTCCAGAAGGAGCGGTCCTCCTGCATCACCAGCGCATCAATGAAGTACGGCGGCACCTCCTCCCGCAGGTTGGCAATACTGCGGCGGTTCTCGCCGTGCAGCGTGCCGATTTCCGTACCCTTGCGGTCCAGCACAATGGTGCGCTCGGGCATGTTGAGCACCTGCGTGATATCATAGCGCCCCGCTTTGATACCGTATATGACACCCAACAACAGCAGTCCGACCGCGCCCACAAAACTCGCGCTGATGGCCAGACGAATGGGCCACAGAATGAGCGAAGGCAGGTGGCGCGTCAGGAAGGCAATCACGCGGAAAGGCATGGCCACCAACATCCAAATGGCGCCGAAACAGCCCATGTGCGGGCGCGGCGGGCGGCGGAACTCATGCAGCGGGTTTTCCTCCGGGCCCACCGGCTCATAGCGGCGGTAGGAACGCTCGGGGCGCTCGCCGAAGCGGTCGGCAGGGGGAGGCTCGCGATATGGCTCCCGCTCATAGCGAGGCTCTTCCTCATAGCCGCGGTAGGGCTCCGGCTGCACATAGCCCTGCGGGCGGGCGCGGCGCCGCGGTGGCGGCATGCGGTAGTCCTCCTGCGGCGCCTCGTCCTCATACGCGCTGCGCGTGGGCTGCATGCGCGCCTGCGGGGCGGCCTGCCCGCGCTGCAAACGCCCGCCCGCCCCCGCAGAAGACATCCCCGGGGTCGGTGCATCAGAGCCTTTGTAGCGCGCGCACATATCGAGAAAACTTAATCAATCCGCACCTCCGTCCCGAGCGGGCACAGCTCAAACAAGCGCACCGCGTCCTCGGGGGAGACGCGGATGCAGCCGTGCGACACCGGGTGCCCCAGCTGCGCCGTATCCGCCGTGCCGTGGATGTAGATGTAGCGTGCGCGTGTGTTGGCGTTGGCCGCCTCCAACCCGTCGAGACACAGAATGCGGGCGAGAATCGCATCCTCTCCGCCGAGTGCGGGCCACGTCCCCACAGGCACCCGCCCGCGGAACACCGTGTTCTGCGGCGCATTCTCCCCGTGCTTGCTGCACACGGCGAAGCGCCCCGTCGGTGTTTTGCCGCTGCCCTCCTTGGTGCCGACTCCCGCCGCACCCGTCGAAACGGTGCAGCTCATCAGCTCCGCGCCGGCCGCGTCCGACAGCGTCAGCCTCTGCCCGGCAATGTCTACATGAATGAGCATGGAGAGGAAAAATGCTTAACCTTTCCGAAATCATACCAGCCCCGCCCCCACCCTGTCAAGCACGCACGCGCGAGAGCCGCGAACGACAAATGAGAATTTGTCGGGATTTACTAGGTACTATGTACTAGGTACTATT
>JAKSOV010000056.1 GCA_024405415.1 Akkermansia sp. | reverse complement strand
AATAGTACCTAGTACATAGTACCTAGTAAATCCCGACAAATTCTCATTTGTCGAGCCCTTGTGTGACATATCCGCGGCTCTTGCCGTATCTTTTTGACAGCGAGGTTGGTCTCTGCTATCATGTCCGCCTATGAGAATCGTCGAGGCACGCATTGAAATCCCCATGGGCAGCCGCAACAAGTATGAGGTGGACGAGAAAACCGGCCGCATCAAACTTGACCGCGTGCTGTATTCCTCCGCGTACTACCCCGCCGAGTACGGCTTTGTGGAAAAGACGCGCTATCTGGACGGCGACCCGCTGGATATTCTGGTCTTTACCTCTGCACCGACCTTCCCCGGTTGTTATGTGGACTGCCGCATCATCGGCGGCATGGATATGATTGACTGCGGGGAACCGGACGTGAAAATCCTCGCCGTCAACGTGGGCGACCCCCGCTACGACCACGTCAACACTTTGGATGACCTTCCCCCGCACTACATGGAGGAAATCCGCAATTTCTTCCTCACCTATAAAACCCTCCAAAACAAAGTAACCGAGGTCGGCGACTTCTTCGGCATCGACAAAGCCTGTGAAATTTTGGATGCCTCACTCGCCCGCTATGCAGCCGAGTGAGCGCGCATAACAAAACGGCCCTGACGCTTGGCGTCAGGGCCGTTTTGATAAGATGTTTATTCGGGCAGCTTCAACTCCGCGGCGTATTCGCGGGCGGCGCGCATGATGTCCGCACCCAGTGTAGCCTTGGGGGTCACGAAGCCGGGCACGAACCAGGGGGAGAGCCCCATGAGATCGTGGAACACCAGCACCTCGCCGTCGCAGGTGCCGTGGCCCGCGCCGATGCCGATGGTGATGACGGGGCAGGCGCGCGTGACGGCCTCGGCCACGCTCTTCTTAGTGCATTCAATCACCAGAGAGAAGGCCCCCGCACGAACGACGGCCTCCATATCGGCCATGATGGCGGCGGCTTCTTCATCCGTCTTGCCCTTCATGTGGTAGCCGCCCTCTTCCAAGACTTTCTGGGGCAACAGCCCGATGTGGCCTTGCACAGGGATGCCCGCCTCCGTGATGGCGCGGATGCAGTCTTCCTTGTCTACGCCGCCCTCCAGCTTCACGGCATCCACGCCCGTGGCCATGAGGCGCTTGGCGTTGGCGACCGCTTGTTCGGGCGTGTCGAAGCTGTGGATAGGCATATCGCAGATGACGAGCGCGTTCTTGGCCCCGCGCGCCACGGCCTCCGCATGGTGCAGCATGTGCTCCATGGTGACATGCGTGGTGTCGGGGTAGCCGAGCATGGTCATGCCCAGCGAATCGCCGACCAACAGCATATCGATGCCCGCTTCATCCAGCAAGCGCGCCGTCGGGTAGTCGTAGGCGGTCAACTCGGAAACAGGACTCTTGCCCTTCTTGGCAAGAATAGCAGCAACTTTGGCGTTCATCACAGCAAAGGGTTACAGAGGAAACCGCACCACGGAGTGCTCAGGGGGCAGCTCGTCGAGGAGCTGTGCGACGGTCTTGTCCGTGGTCGGCAGTTTGAGCATGGGGTCGATGTCGCAGAGCGGTTGCAGCACGAAGGCGCGCTCCGTGAGCAGGGGGTGCGGCAGGGTCAGACGCTCGCTGCGGATGATTTCATCCCCGCAGTAGAGGAGGTCGATGTCGCAGGTGCGGGGCGTGCCGTACACATCGCCGCGCACACGGCCGAGCTCGTTCTCCGTCTGCAGGCAGAAGTCGAGAATCTCGATGGCAGGCATATCCGTCTCCACCTCCACACAGGCGTTGAGGTAGGAGGGCGACCCCTCGGGGCAGTCCACGGGGTCGGTCTCATACACCTGCGAGAGACGCAGGGCGCCGAACTTCTCCGCGAGCTTGTCGCAGGCGCGTTCCAACAGGGCCAGGCGGTTGCCCATGTTGGAGCCGAGCGAGAACCCCACGCGGCGCAGCTTGTGTTCGGGGGCTTCGCTCATATCAGTCTGCGAAACCGAGAACGTCCTGCATGGTGTAGAGGCCCGCGGGCTTGTCCGCCAGCCAGAGAGCGGCGCGCACGGCACCACCCGCAAAGGTCATGCGACTGGAAGCCTTGTGCGTGAGCTCCACGCGCTCACCGTCCGTGGCGTAGATGACCGTGTGGTCGCCCACCACATCACCGCCGCGCATGGAGTGCATGCCGATTTCGCGCTGCGGGCGCGCGCCGACCATACCGTTGCGGCCGTGCATCACGTCCTTCTCGTAATCCAGCCCCGTCTCCTCGCAGACGACCTCCGCCAGCGTGCGGGCCGTGCCGCTGGGCGCGTCCTTCTTGTGGTGGTGGTGCATCTCGATGATTTCGATGTCGTAATCCTTCAGGATGCGGGTGGCCTTGCGGGTAAGCCAGAAGAGCGTGTTGACACCCACGGAGAAATTGCTGGTGAAAACCACGGGAATCTGTTTGGCGGCCTCGGCAATGGCGGCCTTTTCCTCCGCCGTGTGCCCCGTGGTACCGATGACGAGGGGCTTGCCCTGCGCCACGGCGGTGGCAAGCAGCTCGGGCGTGAAACCGTGGAAGGAGAAGTCGATGGTGACATCCGCGGCGCTCATGGCGGCGGCGATGTCCTGCCCCACATCATGCGTGGCACCCATCTCCGCGCCGGGGTTCAGCTCCACGGCGGCCTGCACGGCCTGGCCCATGCGGCCCGAGATACCGGTAACGAGAATCTTTTGCATGGCGGTCAAATCAAAGAAGGTTGAACTGCTTGAGGAGGGCGGAAAGCTTGGCGTGCTTCTCCTCGGCCAGCGGGGCGAGGGGCAGACGAATCTCCCACGAGATGTCGCCGCGCAGGGCGAGGGCGGCCTTGATGGGCACGGGGTTCGTGTCGAGGCTCATGAGACCCTTCATCAGCGGGTAATACTGCTTCTGCAGGGCGAGGGCCTTCTTGCCGTCGCCGCTCATGGCGGCATCCACGAGGGCCTTCATCTCGGCGGGGGCCACGTTGGAGGTGACGGACACCAGACCCACGGCGCCGCAGGAGATGAAGGGAACGGTCAGGCCGTCATCACCGCAGAGAATCGCAAAATCCTCGGGCAGAGCCTGCGCGAGCTGATTCACGCGGTCCACGCTGCCGCCCGCTTCCTTGATGGCCACGATGGTGGGGCAATCCTTGGCGAGGCGCGCCGCCGTCTCCACGGCGATTTCGATGCCGCTGCGGCCGGGGATGCTGTAGAGCACGATGGGCAGGGGGGAGCACTCCGCAATGGCCTTGAAGTGGCGGTAGAGACCTTCCTGAGAGGGCTTGTTGTAGTAGGGGCAGACTTGGAGCGTGCCGTCCGCGCCGAGCTTGGCGGCCTCCTGCGTCATGATGATAGCCTCGGTGGTGGAGTTGGAGCCCGTGCCGGCGATGACCTTCATGCGGCCTGCGGAGAATTCAATCGCCTTGGCGATGACCTCCATGTGTTCATCGTGCGTGAGCGTGGGGGATTCGCCTGTGGTGCCGACGGGCACGATGCCGTCCACGCCGGCGGCTGCCTGAGCGTCAATCAGCTTGCGGAAGGCGTCATAATCCACCTCGTTGTTGCGGAAAGGGGTGATAATAGCGGTGTAAAGACCTTGGATTTTCATATCTCGCAGGAGATTCTATCACATTGCGCCCGAAAGTCACGCCTTTTTCACGCGCGCGAGGGCAGAACGAGATAAATGGGAATTTGTCGAGATGTACAAAGTACTTACAAATCCCCAATCTTCAGGCTTCCTCCACCAGCACTTCGCGCGGGCGGGAGGTGCCTTGCGAGGGGCCGATAATGCCGTTCTCCTCCATTTGGTCCATAATCTTGGCTGCCTTGCCGTAGCCGATGGAGAAGCGGCGCTGGAGCAGGGAGGTGCTGGCCTTGCGCTCCGTGATGACGAGGTTCACGCAGCGCTCATACAGCTCGGCGTCCTCGCCCGACATGGACTTGGGCGCAAAGCGCTCGTTGTCCGCAGGGCCGCGGGAGTCGCTGTCGCTGTTGTTCATCTCGGCGGTCACGCCCTGCTCAAACTTCTGCTCCGCGTGCGAGGCGCAGAAGTTGATAATCTTCTGGATTTCCGCGTCGGACACGAAAGCGCCCTGCACGCGGGTCATCTTGGAGAGGCCGTCCGGCGGGACAAAGAGGCTGTCGCCCTTGCCCAACAGGTTTTCCGCACCCTTGGTGTCGAGGATGATGCGGCTGTCCAGCGGGCTGGCTACGCGGAAGGCGATGCGGCTCGGAATGTTGGCCTTGATGAGGCCTGTTACCACGTCCGAACGCGGTGTCTGCGTGGCGGCTACAAGGTGGATGCCGGCGGCTCGCGCCTTCTGGGTGAGGCGGGCAATGTAGGCCTCCAAATCCTCCTTGACCACTTGCATGAGGTCGGCCAGCTCGTCGATGATGATGACAATATAGGGAATCTTGTCCGGCAGCTCATCGGGGCGGTCGAGGTCCAGCTCACCCTGCTGCATCTCCTCGTCTTCATCGGGGATATCGCGTCCGTCGTTGGAGTCCTCGATATCGCGCATGATAGAGCTCGCCATGCGGTCATCCGTGTACAGCTCCTCGTGAGCGGGCGGGGGCTCGGGGCGCGGGTCGTCCAGCGGGTTGCGGGCGTTGAAATCCTTGAAGTTGCGCACGCCTACCATGCTGAACATGCGGTAGCGGCGCTCCATCTCGTTGACGGCCCAGCGCAGCGCGCCGATGACGCGGGCGGGGTTCGTGACCACGGGGCAGGCAAGGTGCGGCAGTGTGCGGTAAGGCTGCATTTCCACCACCTTGGGGTCCACGAGGATGAGGCGCAGCTCATCCGGGCGGAACTTGTAGAGCATCGACAGAATCATGCTGTTGATGCACACGGATTTACCCGACCCCGTTGTGCCCGCCACCAACGTGTGGGGCATGGCGGCGAGGTCGCCGATGATGGCGTTGCCGTACACATCTTTACCGAGGGCGACGGGGATGGCCAGCTTGGGGTTCTTGAAATTGTCCGACTGCAGCAGCTCGCGCAGGTAGACGGGGGATTTAACGCTGTTCTCCAGTTCGATGCCGACCGTGTCCTTGCCGGGAATGGGGGCGAGGATGTTGATGGATCGCGCCTTGGTGGCGAGCATGAGGTCCTTCTGCAGCGCCTCGATGCGGTTGACGCGCATGCCGCGGGGCGGGTAGAACTCGTAGCGGGTGACAGAGGGGCCGCGGGTGATGTCGCCGGGGGTGACGGCAATGCGGAAGGTGTCCAGCGTTTCGATGACGCAGGCCTGTGTCTCCGCCATCTCGGCGCGGCTCTGCTCGTCCATCTCTGCCGTAGCAGGCTCATACTTGAGGAGTTCGTAGGGCGGCAGGGGGTAGTCCGACTGCTGCGGGCGCTCATCCTTGGTCGCGACGGCGGCCGGTTTGGCCGCGGCGCGGACGCGCGGGGCTGCCTTCGGTGCGGGGGGCGTTTCGCGTGGGGGCGGAATCTCTGCGGCGCGGCGCGGGGCCGGCTCGGGGGCTACGCGGCGTCGGGACTGCGGGACAGGCGGATTGTCGATAATGGGCGGCAGCTCATCAGGCCCTGCGGCATTGCTGAGGGCAATGGCCTGTTCCACGGGCTGCATGAGGTCGAGCAGATTGCTGCGGTTGCTGCGATTGACCGCGGGCGCATAGCGGCTGCGGCGGGCCTGTGCGGGAGTTTGAAAACGCTCGCGCTCTGCGTCGCGGCGGCGGGCGTCGGCCAGCTGCTCTTCCAGCGGCAGAGGTTCCTCTTCGTCCTCGAACAGATCGCGCATCTCAGCCTGCACTGTCGGCTGCGGTTCAGGGACGGACTGCTCCGTCTTGGGTATCATGCGCCCGAAGAGGCCGGAGCGCCGGCGCGGGGGAAGGGGGGCTTGTTCGGTGGGGGCGGGCGTCGGAGAAAGGGCAGCCGCAGCCTGTTCCTCGGCAACACGCTGCTGCCATGCCTCCCGCGCGGCGGCCCGTCGCTCATCGCGCAGGCGCCGGCGCTCCGCTTGCCATGCGACAAAGCGCAGAGCATCTTCCTTTACCCCGAGGCAGAAGCTGCGCAGCGTGAGGCGGGAGAAATAGAGCAGGGCAAACCAGTGGGCCGCCAGCAGGGCGCAGAGCGCGGCTTCTCGCCCCAGCAGGGGTACCAGCACACAGATGCCGTCCAGATAGCCGAGCTGACCGCCGGGGGTGTTCAGCCCTCGCGCCTGAGCCCAGTGAATCAGCACATCGCTTTGCACGGCCAGCCCTGTGCAGGCACAGAGCAGGAGGCAGAGCAGAGCCAAAGCCTGCGTGCCGCGGCGAGCTTCCGGGTGCAACAACATGCCGAAGCCCATGAGAATCAGGAGGAAAAAGCCATAGAGAGCCCCCGCTCCCAGCAGCCAGTAGAACAGACCCGCGACATACAGCCCCACGATGCCGAGCGCATTGGTGCAGGGCTGTGCGGGGGCGGCGGTGGGGTGCAGGAAGGCCCAGCTGACCTCCTCTGCGCGGTAGGTGATGAGGGCTCCGAGCAGGACGACGGAGAGCACGATAATACCGAAGCCCCACAGACGGACAGTCCATGTGGGGCGCGGTGCGGGCGGCTGCGGGGCCGCTTCTGTCTCCGGGTAGTACTCCATACGACAACGGGCGCATTGTACGCGGAAAGTCCCCCCGCGGCAAGAGCAAAGTGCGTTCTATCCATTGTCTTGGGGCAAGAAATGAGATTGACTTTTGTGCCTGTTATTCCATAATGGCGCCATGAGCACCAAGCTGTTAACTCTCCTTTTTGCCGCTTCCCTGCTGCTGCCGCTGTCTGCGCAGGATGAGGATGCTTTTGATGTGGCGACGGATGATACCGCCGCCGAGAGCACTCCTGCCAAGAAAGCCGCGGATAAGAAGCTTGACCCGAAGGTGGCCGCCCGTCTGAAGAAGGCCGAGGCCGCCGCCAAGAAGTTGGAAAAGACCAAGAAGATGCGCGCCGAAAAGAAGGTGAAGTGGGAGACGAACGAGAAAAAGGCTTTTAAGGAGGCCGCAAAGTATAATCTGCCCGTCTGGGTGCTTTATACGGACCCCGCCACCTGCGGCATCTGCGTCAAGTTGGATAACGAGGTGCTGGATACCAAGGAGTTCAAAAGCGCCAAGGGGCTCTTCATCGGTTTTCGTTCCGCTAAGCCCCTGCCGCAGTATGATTGTGCCGCCGGCAAGCCCATGGGCGTTGTCCTCACGCCGGACAAGAAGCGTATGAATCCCAATGCCGGTATGGCCTACGTGCCGGGCATGGCGCCCGCACAGTACATCAACATGCTCCGTAAGTATGCTGACCGCCTGCAGCAGGAGGCGGAAGAAAAGGTGAACGCTGAGCTGGAAGCTGCCCGTGCTGAGGCCGGGGTGGCGGAATAAAACTTTTGCTTCAGCTAATCAAAAACGGTCTGACCGCAAGGTCAGACCGTTTTGTTGTTTCTGAGCCGAAGGCTTTACGAACGTTTACGCGTTGTACATCTTCGTGTAGTACTCGTCCGCCATGCGGTCGGAGTCGAAGAAGGGTGTAATGTCACCCAACGCGCGGAAGACGAGATCCATCCAGCCGTCCTTGTTGTCGTAGTAGAGCGGCAGCACCTTGGATTCCAGCACGTTGTAGAAGTTGTCGCGGTCGGAGCGGTCGCGGGCTTCGGGGGCGAGGCCCTGCCGCGCCTCGGGGATGATGAAGCAGTTTTCGCCGTCCTTCTCGAACTCGCGCACCCAGCCGTCGTTGGTGGAGATGGTGATGGAGCCGTTCATGGTGGCGCTCATGCCGGAGGTGCCGGAGGCCTCGCGCGTCACCACGGGGTTGTTCAGCCAGATATCGGAGCCGTTCTTCAGCAGGCGGGAGAGCCCCAGCTCATAGCCCGTGAGCACCGCGCAGCGCGGGTATTTCTCGGAGAGGCGGTTGAGCTTGTTGAAGATGTCCACTGCGGTGAAATCGGTCGGGAAGGGCTTGCCCGCCCAAATCATCTGCACGGGGCGGTTGGTGCGCTGCAGCATGCGCTCGAACATCACGGGGTTTTCCGTGATGAGGGCGGGGCGCTTGTACGCCGCGAAACGGCGCGCCCACACGATGGTGAGGGTGTCCTGGTCGAAGAGGTGCCCCGTCTGCTCGCCCACCACGCGGAAGAGCTCCTTCTTCAGCGCGCGCTTGCGGTTGCGGAAGGCTTTTTTGTCGCCCGCCACAAAGGCTTCGGCGAGCTCGGGGTCCTGCCAGTATTCCTTGTTCTGCGCGTTGGTGACATGCGTGATGGGGCAGATGTCGGAATACCCCTGCCACATCTGGCGGGAAACCTCGCCATGCAGCGCGGATACGCCGTTGGCCACGTGGGAGAGGCGCAGGGCGGCGAGGCTGTAGTTGAAGGTCTGCTCATTCGGGTCGAGCTTCAGCATGGCGCGCACCTGCTGAAGGGAAAGCCCCTCGAAGAAGGAGAAGTTCGCCATCAGGTTGATGTCCATCTTCTCGTTGCCGGCTTCCTCGGGCGTGTGCGTGGTGAAGACGAAACGCTTGCGGACGGCCTCCACATCGCCGCCGTTGCGGGCGAGCATGTTGAACGCGGCGCCGATGGCGTGAGCCTCGTTCATGTGGTAAATCTCGGGCTCCACGCCCAGCTCCTCGAAGAGGCGCGCGCCGCCCTGACCCAGCACGATGTACTGGGAGATGCGGGTCATGGGGTTCGGGTCATACAGGCGCTGCGTGATGGAGCGGCTCAGGTCGTCGTTCTCAGGCAGGTCGGTGGAGAGGAAGAACATGGGCGCGGTGCCGAAGGTCTCGGGGCGCAGGTAGTAGGCCTTCACCCACACGGGCGCGCCACAGATGCGGATGAGGAACTTGATGTTGTGGTCCTCCAGGAAGCTGTACTCCTTGCGGCGGTACTGCACGGCCATGGAGCCGTCTTCCGCGCGGATTTGGTTGTAGTAGCCGTAGGACCACAGGATGCCCACGCCGACGAGGTTCTGGCGCAGAGCACCCGCGGAGCGCATGTGAGAGCCGGCGAGGTAGCCGAGACCGCCGGAATAGATTTTGAACACGTTGTCGATGGCGTACTCCATGCAGAAGTAGGCCACGGATTTGCTGTACTGCGGGTCGATGTCGTAGGGGTGCGCGTACTGCGCGGGCAGGAATGAAGTGCTCATATGTCAGTCTATGTGTAAGAAGTGGTATTTGCCGCACCGCTGCGGGTCGGCGAAGAATATCCCCTCTTATACTACATGCGCCGCAGGCAGGAAAGAAAAAAATGCGTTCTTTCTGCCATGCAGGGCACTCAGGCTTCCTCAGCAAAGGAAACGGCGCTGCCCCGGCTGTCGATTTCTCGCACGAGGGCAAAGATGTCCAAGGTGTGAATATCTTCGCTTTCGGTAAAGGTAAGGAACTGCTCCAGCGCGGTGCAGATGAGATCAGTGCGGGTGAGCTTTTCGTTCTGCAGGGCACTTTCTATTCGGTTGTTCTGTGCCACCGTGCAACGGAAGGTGATGGATTTTTGCTTGGCCATGCTCGCGACAATAGGTGTTTGCTCAGGCGTTAGAAAGAAAAATTAGGTCGCAGACGCCCAGCAGATAGGTGCTTTTTATAAAAGTATTGCGTATGACGCCTAACAGGTGTAGAAAGATGTCGCGCTTTGGAGTATGATATCGAGCATTATGAAAAACATCACTCGCTTCACCTACGAGTTTACCTCTTTCCAAGGCTATCGTGTGACGCTCTGCCGCAAACAGGTACACTTCACCCGCTATTTCTCGGATAAACAGTACGGCGGCGAGGAGGGTGCGCGGAAAGCGGCTGTGGAAACCAAGGAGCGTGTGTTGGCGCTGTTGAAGCAGTACCCCGATAATCCTGCTAAGGCGTTTGAGCTTTGCCGCGGTGAGGATCTCTCATCCTGTTACCCTCGCGGTCTTCGCCCTCGCAAGAATTATGCATCCCGCGAGGAGAAGGACGCCTGAGCGGATGCAAGGGGTGACGTCATCGCATCCAACCCTGCATGAGGAAGAGCTGTTTGCAGACAAGCTCTTCCTCTCCGTTTTTCGGCACAAACCAAACCTCCCAGCGGCTGCCGTAATACTGCCCCCACTCGCCTGTGTAGACTATGAAATCCGTCTTGGAGCATGCGCGAATATCTGATTCCTCATGCTCAGCCGTAGTTCTGCGTCTTCGTGAGACTGAGGGCGATGGCTGAGGGGGGCATTACATCCGGCGTCACGCGCGCGAGATTTGCCGCCAACTCGGCTAATGCGGCATCCCGCAGCTGCATGGTGTGCTCCTCCGGCCGCTCATCGCTATCCGCCCGCCCCTGCGTTCTGTCCAAGACACAGCGTGCGGACATCCGCAGCAGGCGAAGAGTATCAACGTGCTCCGCCGCAGAACACCGGTACTGTGGGAACGAGCATCATTTTAATAGTGTTCTCCGACGTGGACGATGAAGATATTGCGTGCAGAATCAATAACATTGTAAACAAGCCGATGCTTCTTATCCAAGCGGCGGCTCCAACAATTGATGTGGCGAGATTCGCGCGTGAGCGGGTGCGGGTGGCCTGCGCCTTCGTAGGGTGTCAGGCGGATTTCCCGTATCAACTGCTGAAAGCGGGGAATCAGCTCCTCATGCGTCTCGAAAAACGCCTCTGCCTTTTCCCGAACCCGCTTGGCCACAATGATGGTGTAAGGTCGACGTTTCATTCTTCTTCGCCTTCAATGAATCGCTCGTCAAAGATAATGCGCCCGCAGTCGTTTGCAAAATAGGGCGTAAGGTCAGCGAGAGGCCAGCTTTGCATGTAGACAAAAACGTAGTGTTGGGGTATCCTGCTGCGGAGGATTTCTGCAATCTTGAGACCGCGAACATGCCATTCCTGTCGGGCTTCTTCGCCGATGATGGCGAACGGCGGTTTTGTATGCATGTCGTCTTCTGATGTCAGGAGATAGAAATCATCATACCACGTTTCTAAGGAAGAAACGTCCGACAAATCAATGTAGGTGTCGTCAATGTGCAGATAATTGTAATCCCCGATGTTGGTTCCTTGCCAAAAGACAGCGTCCGCAAAGTCTGCCCACATTTTCAATGTGCCTTTCCGGATGGGTATGCTCTTAAAATGAGGGAAGCGCTTCGGGAGGGCTTCCCGACAGCTTAGATACCACTCGACAAGATGGGACGGCTTGCGGTCCAACAGTGCCTCCATGTAGAGGAGATTCAGAAAATGCTTCGTTTTGATGAGCGCGCGGTGCTCCGTTCCCTGCGCATCCCGCACACAGAAGGTGCTGATGCTCGTGGGATATTCTTCGTCCAGAAAACGCTCGGTCTTGGCAAAGCCGGTTTCGTCATCGTACTCGCGGCGGCAGCTCAACGCCGTGCCGTCCGCAAAGCTGACGATGGCAGGGGAGACACCGCGCGCGATTTCCTCTATCCACGAGCGTAGTTTCATGAGCTCATCGTGTTTCTCGGTGAGAGTCATCCTGACTCTCGGGGCAGAGCCGAGCCGAATCTCCAAAAATCGATGACCGTCTTCGAGCGGAGAAATGCAGAGGGTGAATACATCCGTCTTGCGGAGCGCATCCTCCACAGGCATACTGGTAGAGTGGTTCATAGGTGTTTTGTAGGGTAGGCAAGGGTAGCCTGTGCTCGCAGCCTACCAAAACTCCGTGCTTCTGTCAATTCTTGAAAGTTTGCTATTTTGCGGGAAATTCGGTTGCACCTTTTTCGAAGCGTTTGGAACGCCGTTACCGATTTTTTTGTGTGTTTCGTTTTGGCCGCATTTTCAATGCTTTCCGACATTTATTTCAAAAAACTTCAAAATTCTTTCAAAATACGCTTGACGTGAGCTGCAGATGAGCGTATACTTGGCGGCACCCCGCAACGGGGAGGCTCGAAAGGGCAGCTGTTCGTTAAAAATGACG
>JAKSOV010000055.1 GCA_024405415.1 Akkermansia sp. | reverse complement strand
AAAATAGTACATAGTACCTAGTACATAGTAAATCTACAAATCCCCATTTGTCGGGCCGACGCCTCAGCTCTCCTCCTTGTCCTTGCGGATGAGGCGGATGCAGCAGACGGTGAACAGCGTCCACACGGCGCCGATGGAAAGAATCATGGTGATGATGCCGGCGAGAGTCATGAGAAGGGAATGCGTTCGGGTTGTTCGTCGGAGAGGGAGCCGCGGCGGTGGAAGCGGCGGGAGGTGTGCACCACAAAGCACATGAACAGGGTCACGAAAGCGAGCCACGCCAGCGGCAGCACGGCGCCTGTCTTCAGCGCCATGAGGTTCTGTATCTCGGGGCAGGTCTCCACAAAGATGTTCTTGTACAGCCAGCTGCCGAAGATGAGCAGCAGAATGGCGGGCGTAATCCAGTTGATGATGAAGCCCAGTCCGCGCGGCAGCGGCATCTGCGCGCCGCGCCCCAGTTCGCGCAGACCGTTCTCCGTGCCCCAGACAAAGCGGAAGAGAATCAGATATAGTGCCGAAATGACGTAGAGCAGCAGGTTGCCCGCCCAGAAATCCAGCGTGGAGAGAGCCATCAACCCGTCCCCCGTGAACCAGGAGACGATGCCTGCGCCCACAAAGACAAAGGAGGCCACAATGACTACGCTCTGTGTGCGAGAGAGCGACCAGAACTCCTCCATAAAGGCGATGGAGGGCTGTACGATGGACATGGAGCTGGCGATGGCTGCCAAGCCCAGCAGGCCGAAGAACAGCGTGCCGAAGAACTGCCCCATGGGCATGTTGGCAAAGACCTGCGGCAGCACGGTAAAGCCCAGCCCGAAGGTGCTGGCCCCTGCTGCAGCGGCCACACCCAGCAGCGCCACGGAAGCGGGCACAATCATCATGCCCGCAATGCCCACCTCCACCACCTCGTTGGCGGCGTTGGCCGTCAGGGAGCACAGGGCGATATCCTTGCGCTTGGCTACATAGCTGGCGTAGGCCAGCACGGTGCCGAATCCGATGGAAAGCGAGTAGAAAATCTGCCCGGCGGCGGTCAGCCACAGGTCGGGGTTGAGCAGGCCCTGCAACAGGGAGATGTGAACCTCCTTCACCTCTGCGGCGGGGTAGGCTTTCTGCGTGCGGGTAATCAGCTCGGCCTTCTGCTCATCCGAGGCAGAGGCAGGAATCATCTGCACCGTCTTGTCCCCGACGACGAGAATCGTTTTAGAGGTGTTCCACATGTATCCCAAGCCTTCGTTCACGTTGCGCTCGGGGTAGGCGGGGTCGGGCGTGTTGAGGGTGAGCACGCGCACCATCACGATGACGGCCGTGGTGAGCAGCACAGGCATGCTCCACTTGCAGAACCACTCGATGCCGCGCGTCACGCCACGGTAGAGCAGGTAGAAGTTCACCAGCAGCGCCCCGCCGAAAAAGATGGCCATGGTGCTGCGCTCCGTATCATAGGCCGTGCCGTTGCCGCCCGCGCCTACAAAATCACCGAAGAAGGAGCCGAACTGCTCGGAGTTCTCCAGATTGAGGTCGCCCACAGCCGTGTGCCACGCGTAGCCCAGCGTCCAGCCCTCCAGATAAAGGTAGTACATGCCGATGCAGAGCGGCGCCATGACACCCAGCACGCCGAGGTATTTCCACGTGGGAGAGTGCGTGATGAGCATGAAGGCCGAAGCGCAGGAATGCCCACCGCGCACGCCGCCGCGGCGGCCGATGGTCCACTCCACCCAGCAGAGGGGGATGCCCAGCAGCAGGAAAGCCGTGAAATAGGCAATCATGAACGCGCCGCCGCCGTACTGCGCGGCCAGCCCGGGGAAACGTAGAAAATTGCCGAAGCCCACGGCGCTGCCCGCCACGGCCAGCACGGCACCCAGGCCGGAATTCCACGTCTCTGATTTCTGCTGTGATTCTTCTGCCATGTCGCGGCTGTTATTCTAAACGATTGCCCCTGCGGCGTCAAGTTCGACAAATCGGGATTTGTCGAGATGTACAATGTACAAATCAGAAATTTAGGCGGCTGACGCCGTAGGACAAAAACTCGTTCTGACGCTTGCGTCAGAACGAGTTACTAATTTTTGCGGCTTGTCTCGGCGTAGCCGTAGGCGAAGACGGAAGCCGCACACTATTCAAGGATTTGTACTTTGTACCTTGTACATTGTACTTACCAATTCCCTTTTTACTTGTGCCAGATGGTGGCGCGCTTGCCGTCCCACTGCACGGCTTTGATTTCGGTAGTGCCCTCGGGGCAGATGACATCGGTGGTCACATTGTCCTCATGGTTGCTGCCGAGCAGGCTGATGCGGATGAGCTTGTCGCCGCTGTACACCTCGAAGGCCACGGCGTTCTGCCACACCCCCGCGGGGATGGTGCAGATGTCGCCCTTGAACTCGGGCACAAAGCCGGGCGTGGGCTTGAGCGGCAGTCTGTCGCGGTAGATACCCACATTGTTGCCTGTGATGTAGTAGATGACGCTGCTGTCAGGCTTGGGGTACTTCGTGGCATAGGCAAGCGCATCGGCGCACATCTCCGGCGTCACGGTCACGATGGTGCTGGAGTAGTCGTTCACGCGGCGGTTCATGGGGGCGAGCATGCCCGTCTCCGTGAAAAACTCCGTGAGGTTGAGTTTGGCGGCGTCGCACGCGCGCCTGAAGAAGAGCGTGCGCAGCTCGCCGTGCGTCATTTCGGTCTCATCCGTGTTGCGGACATCCTCATATATGGCGGGGTAGAACATTTGGTTGCCGCGCGCCTCCGCCACGTAGAGCTGGAGCTGCCACATGGGGCAGCAGATGACGAAGGGGTCGCCGCACTTTTCGCCCGTCACGGGCGTGCTGCCGTCATCCGGCCCGGCTTGGAACTGCCAGAGCTCGCGGTTCACAATGGCGCTGTTCACATAGCTGTCGAAGCGGCTGCCGCGCATGCGGTGGCCGTCGGGCGTGGTGCCTGTCTCGTGTTCAAGGCGCAGGGTCTGCGGGTAGAGACGGTAGTTGACCAGGGCGGAGAAGATGTTGTTCGTCACCTCCGTCACACCGGTCCACAGCATGCCGCGGCGGGTCTGGTTCACATGGCCGAACTCGTGGGCGATGCCCCAGCTTTGTTTGAGCATCACATCGGGGTTGGCGATGTTGGGCACCTCGGTGTAGATGAACGCGGCGCCCTGACCGTCCGCATGCATGAAGCCCTGCCAGATACAGCGGCCGAGCACGTGGTTGCCGGGGTGGATGCCGTACTGGTCCCAACCGAGCAGTTTTTGTTCGATTTCGATGATTTTGTCGTAGTTGGCCAGCACCTCGGCGCCGCTCTCGGGGCAGCCCTCCTGCAGGCTGGTGACGTTGTAGGCCAGCTGACAGCGCTCGCCCACGGCGTCAATGGTCGCGGCCTTGGCCTCCTTGAGCATCTTGTTCCACGTGGCGTTGTCATCCACGCGGGAGAACACGCCGTTGATGGCACCGCCCTTGATATCCACCGTAATGGCGGGCGCAGAGGCGGGGTCATCCGCGCGGTAGTTCACATAGGTCAGGCCGTCCGCGGGGATGGTGATGGTGTTCTCGCCCGCTGAGAGGGGGTGGACGGAATCCTGCCCGCACTCACCGAAGTCGTGGACAATCAGCTCCAGCGTGCCGCCGATGTTGCCGGAGACGGTGAAGGTGGCCGTCTCGCCCGCCTTGAAGAAGATGCCCGTGGGGTTCTCGTAGCGGGAGTAGCCGCCCACATGCAGGCGCTCGCCGATGTAGGAGAGCGGGCGGTACGCGCGGAAGATGCGGTGGCGGTAAGCAGCCTCGCGGTCGGGTGCGGTGTTAAGGCCGGAGATATCCGTGCCCGTAGGTACATCGGCCATAGCGAGGGGACTGAACGCGGCGCAGAGGCCGAGCGTCAGGAGAAGAAGGGATTTTTTCATGGATGGGAAAAAGGGAAAGAGGTGAAAATCAGCGGAGCAGGTCGGCCACCTCGGGTGCGGCGACCTCGGCGGCGGTCTGACCATCATAATTGACGGCGTTCTTGTCGGCCCCGGCCTCCAGCAGCATTTTGACGATAGCGGCGTTGCCGGTCTTGGCGGCGGTGTGCAGCGCAGGATCATCCGCGCGGCGCTTGCCCGTGCCCTTCAGGTTCGGGTTAAATCCCGCATCGAGGATAAGCTTGACGATAGCAGCGTTGCCGTGGCTGATGGCCATGGCGATGGGGGCGGGTTGGCCGCCTTCCGCGGGGATAAAGTTGCAGTCCTTGTAGGCGGGCAGCAGCGCGTGTACGGTGGCAGTGTCGCCGTTCCACACGGCATCATGCAGCGCGGTGGCGCCGTTCTCGGCGGGGTGCAGCGCATCCGCCCCCGCGGCCAGCAAGGCGGGAATCATGTCCGCTCGGTGACTTTGCACAGCCACATGCAGCACGCCGTACTGATGGTCGGGGGAGAGCACGTTGGGGTTGGCTCCCGCCGTGAGGAGCGCGTTGACAATCTCGGGCTGATTTTCGCGCACGGCGAGCATCAGGAAGGTGTTCGCGCCGTCCCCCGCAAAAGCGGAGGGATTGAGGCGGGCGCGCATGGCTTGGTGTACGGCATCGAGGTCGTGCGCGAGAATGCGCTCACCGAGCTTGATTTCCTCGGCGCGCAGGGCTTCCGCCCGGGCGAGATTCATGCGGCAGCCTTCGTTCGTCGTCAACGCGGAGGGAATGCGGCCCTTCGCGTCTTTGGCCATGGGGTCGGCCCCGCCGTTGAGCAGCAGCTGCACGATGGTGTTGTCATTGGCTTTCGCGGCGATATGCAGGGCGGTGTTGCCTTGCTCATCGGGGAGGTTCACGGCGGCGCCCTCGCTCAGGCGGGCTGTGATGACCTCGGGAGCATGGGCTGCGGCGGCTTCGTAGAGGGAATAGACCGCATTGCTGCGGTACATCACGGCGGGCAGCGTGACATCTGCCACGGCGTTGCCCGACAGCAGCAGCCCGCTTGCGGCGAGCATCAGAAAAGAAGCTGTTTTCATGGTTTTCACCCATTCTGCCACATGTCCGCAGAATGAAAAGCGAAAAATGAAAAAAAGCAGGTTGCCTTGCGGCAACCTGCTTCAAAAAGTCAGGAAAGGCGGCATCAGCACTCGCCCTTGAGGATGGCGAGGCGCGCCTCATCCAGCACCTCCCACGGCAGCGTCTGGTCGGTGAAGTGACCGTAGTTCGTGCTGCGGGTGAAGATGGGGCGGCGCAGACCGAGGGTCGCCTCGATATCAGCGGGCTTGAACGAGAACGCCTTGAGTACGCGGGCGATGATTTCATCCTCGCTGATGACGGCGGTGCCGTAGGTGTCCACATCCACCATGATGGAGACGGGGGACGCCTTGCCGATGGCGTAGGCCACCTGTAGCTCGCAGCGGTCGGCCAGACCGGCGGCCACGATGTGCTTGGCCACCCAGCGGCACATGTACGCGCCGGAGCGGTCCACCTTCGAGCAGTCCTTGCCGGAGAAAGCGCCGCCGCCGTGGCGGCCCATGCCGCCGTAGGTGTCTACGATAATCTTGCGGCCCGTGAGGCCGGAGTCGCCGTGCGGGCCGCCGATGACGAAGCGGCCCGTGGGGTTGATGAAGAATTCCGTCTCGGGCGTAATCAGCTCGGCGGGCAGCACGCGCAGAATCAGCTCCTTGCAGAAGCTGCGGATGGTCTCCACGGACACATCCTCCGTGTGCTGGGTGCTCAGCACCACGTTGACGATGTGGTGCGGGCGACCGTCCTCGCCGTAGGCCACGGCCACTTGGCTCTTGCTGTCGGGGCGCAGCCAGGAGACGCTGCCCGTGTGGCGCACTCGGGCCAGCTCGCGCATGATGCGGTGGGCAAACATGATAGGCGCGGGCATCAGCTCGGGCGTCTCATTCGCGGCATAGCCGAACATGATACCCTGGTCACCGGCACCCTGCTCACAGCCGTCCTTGCCTTCCGCGGCGCGGGCGTCCACGCCCTGCGCAATGTCGGGGCTTTGCGCGGTGAGGTAGTTCTCAATCGTCACCGTGGAGGCGTTGAACACGTCGTCGTCCTTGGGCGTGCAGTAGCCGATGGACTCGATGGCGCCGCGGACGATGCCTTCGTAATCCACCTTGGCGGCGGTGGTGATTTCACCCGCGAGGATGACGTGGTTGTCCTTCACCATGGTCTCGCAGGCCACGCGGCTGGCGGGGTCCTGAGCCAGACAGGCGTCGAGAATGGAGTCGGAGATGAGGTCGGCCACCTTGTCGGGGTGGCCTTCGCCCACGGATTCGGAGCTGAACAGATGCAGATGGTTCATGTTGCTATACAGATAGAAATAAATGTTTGTAAACAGGTTTGCCGCAGGTGTTTCCCGCGCGCGGGTGCAGTCTACCATTTTCCGGGCTTTCAGGCAAGCCAAATCGCCCTTGCATTCTCCGCCCTGTTGCGCTATGCTGGGGACATGCCTGAAATGCCGACTACGGATGCGCCTTGCGGCGTGTTGCTCATCGACAAAGACCCCGGTTTCACCTCGCACAACGCGGTGGCGCTCTGCCGCCGCATCCTCAACTTCAAGAAGATCGGCCATTGCGGCACGCTGGACCCCATGGCCACGGGCATGCTCATCGTGGTCATCGGCAAGGCAACCAAGGTCCAAGACCTGCTCATGGGCGAGGACAAGGTGTACACCGCCACGATGAAACTCGGCATCGAGACGAACAGTCAGGATGCGGACGGGCAGGTGGTGGCCGAGAAACCCACGGACGGCATCACGGAGGCGGATATCCGCGCCGCGTTCGAGCATTTTCACGGCCCCTTCGAGCAGGTGCCGCCCATGTACTCCGCCATCAAAATCAACGGCGTGCCCTGCTACAAGCTGGCCCGCAAGGGGCAGGAGATTGAGCGCAAAAGCCGCTCCGTGGCGGTGTTGGACTACGAGATTACCCGCATTGACCTCGCGGCGGCTGAGGTGGATTTCACCGTGCATTGCACCAAAGGTTTCTACGTACGCACCTACGCGCACGACATCGGGCAAAAATTGGGCTGCGGAGCGCACCTCACCGCCCTGCGCCGCATCCGCTCGGGCAAGTTTGACATCGCACAGGCCATCGATGTGCCCACGCTGAAAGCCGCGGGCCGAGAGGAGCTGCTGGCCCGCCTGTTGCCGCTGGAACAGGTGCTGGCCGACCGTCAGAACGCATGAAGATTCTCCGCTCCATCGCCGCGCTCCGCGAGCTTGACCGCCCCGTGCACCTTGCCATGGGCTTTTTCGATGGCGTGCACCGCGGGCACCGTCAGGTGATTGCCTCCGCCGACACCGCAGGGGCGCTGCGCGGCGTGCTCACCTTCGGGCAGCACCCGCTGTCGCTGCTTGCTCCCGAGAAGCAGCCGAGCTTGCTCACCCCCGATGCCGCGCAGAAAGCCGCCTTGCTGGGGGACGCGGGCACGGAGCTGCTGCTTGTGTTGCCCTTCACCCGCGAGCTGGCGGCGCTCTCTCCTTGTGCGTTTTTGGAGGCGTTGCGGGAGACGGGCCACGTGGTCGGCTTTTCCGTGGGCCGCAACTGGCGCTTCGGCGCGCACGGGGCAGGGGATGCCGCTTTCCTGATGGCCTATGCAGCGGAACATGGCCTGCGCGCGGTGGTGAACAATTTGGCGGAATGCCGCGGCGAGCGCATCTGTTCCTCCCGCATCCGCGAGCTGCTGGCAGCGGGGGAACTCGCCGCGGCCACCGAGATGCTCGGCCACCCTTTCGGCGTGGCAGGCGTGGTGGAGCAGGGGCAGCACCTCGCTCGCGCGTTGGGCTTCCCCACAGCCAATATTCGCGTGGCCCAACCCGCCGCTCTGCCTCCCTTCGGGGTGTATGAGGCGGAGGTTTGTGTGGACAGCGCCCGCTACCGAGCCGTGGCGAACCTCGGCATCCGCCCCACTATTGACGAGGCGGAGAAGGTAGTGCGCTTGGAGACGCACCTGCTCGACTTTTCGGGCGATTTATATGGCCGCCACCTTACGTTTGAGCTGACGCGCTTCCTCCGCCCCGAGCGCCGCTTTGCCTCGGTGGAGGCGCTGCGCGCGCAGATTGCGGCGGATGTGGCGTCCGTGCGTTGATTTCTTCCTGTTTCTAAACGTGGGATGAGCGGTGCCCGTCTCATCCTGTGCTATGGATAAGACGAAGTGTAAAATGATGGCCGTGTGCGGTGTGACCGCGCTGGGATTCGGAGTCGGCACGGCGATGGCTCTGGGGCTGCTTTGCTCCTGCTGCCTGATGCGGCGCATGATGCGCTGCATGGCCTGCACCAAGGATATCGCCTCCTGCGGCTTGGATGCCCCCGCTTGCACCGCCGAGCCGGAAAAAAGCTGAATGCGGTCCTCCATCCGTACCGCGCTTCCGCCTTTCTGTTTTCAGAAGGGCGGAAGCGCTTTTTTTGCTTGAAACGTGGCCCGACGGGTGTAAGGTAATGGGTGCTTTCTCTCATTTTTCATCGGGTTATGAAAAAGACCTACTTCCTTCTCTCTGTATTGGGCGCCGCTATTTGCGCGCAAGCCTTTGCAGCCCCTTTGGTTGTCGATGGCACGGAACGTGAGATTAATGTCCCCTCGGGTACGGTTGCTCAACCGAGCGACAGCCCCATTTCCGCAGTCAACGGCGGGCATCTGGTGCTGAATGTGCAGGCGGGGCAGCTCAATATGCTGCCCTCTGCTGAGCCGGGCTATGTCGCCCTCAGTGTGTCGGGACAGGGCGCGGACGGCGCGGCTTCCTCCATGGAGCTGTATTCGGCGCAGTCCTTTTTCCTGAACGGTTACAAGACGCCCGACACCCACACGGGCATTTCGGTGCAGGACGGCGGTTCGATGCTCATCGCCACCAAGGGTAATTACAATCTGAATACGGGTTCCGCCGTGGCGGTCGGAGCGGGCTCAACACTCACATTCAAGGGGCAGGGGAGCTATACCACAGCCAATATCGTGGGTACACACATTGACAATAGCGGTACCGTGACGTTCAAGCTCAACGGCAACGGCGGCTGGGCAACGGGCATCAGCGGGGTATCTTCCGTGCAGAACCGCGAGGGCGCTGTTTTCGAGGCGGACGGCCTGCTGCTCTCGGGTGGCTCGACCTTCGTGAATGACGGCACGGTGACGGGCCATAAGGTGATTGTGCAGGACGCGGGCACGGTCTTCACCAACAACGGCACGCTTTCCAACAACAGCACGCAGTTCTCCGTGACCTACGGCGGCAAGCTCATCAACAACGCCGGCGGCACGGTGACGGAAAACACCTTCAGCGGCGGCCTGACGATGTACGCCAATGAGCAGCTGGCGGCGGAGGTGGAGAATCACGGCACACTGAGCCTGAACTACGGCGGCACGCTGAGCGGTACGAATGCCGTGCTGACCAATGCGGAAGGCGGCACGCTGGAGCTGAAAACCTCCAAAACGCTGACGCTCGGGAAGAAGGGCTCGACCGATGCGGTCAAGCTGGTGAACGAGGGTACGCTCAAGATGAGCTACGGCGCTTCCGTTGTCGTCAACGGTTCCTCCCTGCTGGATAACTCCGGGACGATGGAAGCTACCTCGGGCAAGATTGTGCTCAATGATTCCGGCCGCCTGGTGACGGGCAATCTGGCCGTCGGCAACCGCGCGGCGGGACAAGACGCCGCCGAGACGCTGGATTACACCTTTGCGGACGGTCTGAAAGGCGTGACGGTGCAGGTGAACGCGGGAACGGGGTTGTCGGAGGTCGGTACACATATTGTGTCTGCCAACGAGAATAAACAGTTCATCACGGGAGATGACCTGAAGCTCATCAATAGCTTGGTGCTCTCGGATTTGAAGCTCACGTCCGTCAGTCCCGACCGCCTGAAGGTGGTGAATATCCTGCGCGAGAGCGTGGAGGCGGCCGCAACGACCAAGGATTTTACGGATGGTACGATCAGCACGGTGGTGCATGGCGCTACGCTGACGGTGGAGAAGGATGCCGAATCCGCTGAGGCTGCGACGCTCGGCTCCGTGACGGCGGATGGCATGGGCTCCGCGGCCTCGATTCGTCTGGATTCCGACACGAAGGAGACCAACACCGTGGTGTGGAAGGGTGCTGCGCTCAAGACGATTTCCGGCGAACAGACGCTCATCTCCGAAACCTCTGCCGTGACCGTAGGTGTCACGGCTGAAGGCGGCGCAGAACAGCATGGCACGGGGACGCTGGTGGTCAGCGCTGATTCCGAGCTGACGGTGAAAGGCGAGGTGAAGGCCAATGTGGAGACGGAGAGCAACGCCAAGCTCACCAACGACCGTCTTATCTCGGGTAACCTGCATGTGGCTACCTCTTCTGAGGCTTCGAACAGCGCAGGCGGCAGTATCAGCGGTGATGTGAGGGTGGACGGCGTGATGACCAACAACGGCGCGATTCAGGGTGAAACCACGGTGACGGGCACCCTGAAGGGCAGCGGTGTGTTGGCGGCTACGACCATCGCGGAGACGGCAACACTCATTGTCGGCAACTCTCCCGGCTACACGACCTTTACGGATGCGCTACTGGTGGAGAGCGGGGCTTCCGTGGTGTTTAGTGTGAGCGGTGTGGAAGTGCCGGCCTCTCTCTCTAACGGCACGGGCTGGGAGAGCCACACCTACTCACAGATTGTCATGGAGAACGCTCCTGTAACGCTCTGCGACGGAGTGAATATCACGATTGCGTTCGGCGGGGATGCGCTTTGCTCGACGCTCGCACCGTTGAATGAGGCGCAGGTGACGCCTTTTGAGCTGGTGCTCATCAAGGGCGGTGTGGCGTCTACGCTCGACCTCGTTTCCCTCATGGAGCACACGTCCTTCGTGCTTTCATCGGAGGAAGGCGCGTTGCCGCTCGTGCTCACGGGGCAGACATGGGCGCTGAATGTGGCGGATGCCGCCTACCGTGTGGATAACGGCAATCTCGTGCTGAGCGGTAAGCTGGGCATCAACCGCATTCCTGAACCTGCCACAACGACTCTTTCTCTGCTGGCTTTGGCCGCCTTGAGCGCTCGCCGCCGCCGCTGAAACCGTATCTTTGCAAGGTGATGAAAATTCCGCCATACTGGGTGCGCGAAACGCGCGAGTTGCCGCAGGGCGGCGTGATGAAACTTCACGCCGCGTCCGATGTGTCCATGGACGATGCCCGCCGCCGTCTGGAGAAACGCGCAGCACTTCGGCTTTCCTTTGCGGCAGGGCAAGTGTCCGTGGCAGAACTGCGTGCAGGGCTGCGCGCGTTGGATGGACATGAGGAGAGCGAGGAAGGGTATACCGCCGACATCTGCGAATCCATGGTGCAGAAGGTAGATGAGAACAACATTGTGACGCGCAATCGCTACGGCGCGCAGGTGCTCAACACCACTGAGCTGTGCTTCGCTGATGTGGACCGCGTTTCGGGCGGGTTCTTCAACACGCTGGCGCGCCTTTTCGGCGGAGGCAAGGGCGAGGAGGCGATTCTCACGGAACGCGTGCGGGCGCTCTGCGCGGCGGATGATTCTCTCGGCGTGCGCTTGTACCGCACCGCAGCGGGCTTCCGCCTCGTGCTGGCGGGGCAGGGGCTTGCGCTTGGCTCGCCGCGCTTGCAAACCCTCTTCCGCACGCTGGAGGTCGATCCGCTCTACAGCAAGCTCTGCGAGAAGCAAGGCTGCTTCCGCGCACGGCTCTCGCCGAAACCTTCCCGCGTCGGGCACCGGGGCGCTCCGCGTTGCGCGGATTCAGCGTCCGCTGTCTCCGCTTTGGCGGATTGGGTGCCTTCCTACGAAGCCGCCTGTCAGCCCTACGCTGTCTGCCGCTTGGTGGAGCAGTTCGGTCGCCCGATATCTCACCCCGCGCTGTCGCTGCATGATGAGTTGACCGGCGCTCTTCTCCCCGACCGCCGCTTGGCGTAAGCTCGACAAATCAGGATTTGTAGATTTACTATGTACTAGGTACTATGTACTATTTTTGAATAGAGTG
>JAKSOV010000054.1 GCA_024405415.1 Akkermansia sp. | reverse complement strand
TCAAAAATAGTACATAGTACCTAGTACATAGTAAATCTACAAATCCTCATTTATCTGCCTACATCGGTTTTTTTTGCCTGAGAGTGACAAAAAACTTGACACTTGCTTGCGGAGGGTGTATCTTGCGTGCCCGTTCCCGGACAATTCAACAAACCAAAACAACAATCATGCGTTCCGTCACCGTACGTAAAGGAGAACCGATCGATCGCGCTCTCAAGCGCCTCAAGACGAAGCTCGACACCGAAGGCATCCTCGAAGAGATGCGCCGTCGTCGCAACTTCGAAAGCCCCATGGATGAGAAGAAGCGCAAGGCTCGCTCCGCTTCCAAGCGCAACAAGGTGAAGTGGCACTTCTCCAACAAGGAGGAGATTCCCGCCGCTGCCGTGACGCCCGCCGCTGAGGCGTAAATCCCCACCGTTCGGGAATTTTTCTGAGAGCAGACAGGCTGTATAGCCTGTCTGCTCTCGCTTTTTTGCGTTCGCCGCGCACTTTTGCCTTGCCTTGCGAGCTTAAAAAGGCTATTTAATGAACACTTATCAACCCCGGGTGCCCTTTTCGCGGGTGCCCTACAAACACAAACGAACCGATATGGGTCAACAACATCGTCAGGAGACGAAGCGTCGTCGCCGCAAGGCTTACATCAAGCGCCAGAAGGAAAACGCCAAGAACAGCAAGAATGTCGCACCCGTGCAGCTTGCCAAGAAGGTCGTGAAGGAGGAAGCCCCTGCCAAGAAGAAGGCTCCTGCCAAGAAGGCCGCCGCCACGACGGCTGAATAATCTCCCTTCCTACGGCAGGATGAACATCCTGTCTTGTAACCATCAAAAAAAGCGGTTCGGCAATCACGCCGAGCCGCTTTTTCTATCCCGCGGCGGAGCCGCGCGGACTTTCAATTTGTCATCCTCTTACAGCCACTGCAGGCCCACCGCGGTGCGTATGCGCGTGAGCGTCTTGGCTGCTTCTTCGCGTGCCTTAGCGGCGCCGTGGGTGAGAACATCATCCACATACTCGGGGTGGGCGAGAATCCACTCGCGGCGCTCGCGGGCGGAGCGGAAGAACTCCCAGTAAGCCTCAAAGAGGTCTTTCTTGAACTGGCCGTAGCCCACACCGCCCGCCTGGTGTTGGTCAATCATCGTCTGATACTGCTCGGGCGTGGCGAACAGTTTATAGAGGGCGAGGATGATGGAGCCTTCCGTGGGCTTGGGCTCCTCCAACGGGGTGGCGTCCGTCACGACCTTTTTGTTGATGAGTTTTCGCAGAGGCTTCTCCTCGCCGAAGATGGGCAGGGTGTTGCCGTAGCTCTTGCTCATCTTCTGGCCGTCGAGACCGGGGACGACGGCGGTCACTTCGTTGATGATGGGCTCGGGCAGTTTGAAGAGGTCAGCGCCGAAGGTGTCGTTGATTTTGCCCGCAAGGTCGCGCGTCACTTCGAGGTGCTGCTTCTGGTCCTTGCCCACGGGCACGGCATCCGCGTTGTAGAGCAGGATGTCCGCCGCCATGAGGGCGGGGTAGGCAAAGAGGGCGTGCGAAGCGGCAAAGCCCTTGGCCATCTTCTCCTTGTAGGAGTGGCAGCGCTCCAGCAGACCCATGGGGCACACGGTGGAGAGAATCCACGCCAGCTCATTCACCTCGGGCACGGCGGACTGGGCGAAGAAGACGGATTTTTCCGGGTCGAGACCGCAGGCGAGGAAATCCACCGCCAGACCGCGCGTGTTCTCGCGCAGCTTCTCGGCGCTCTCCATGGTGGTCATCGCGTGATAGTTGGCGATGAAGTAGAAACCTTCGCCTTTGTGCTGCAACTCGACGGCGGGCTGAATCGCGCCGAAGTAGTTGCCGATGTGGAGCTGACCGCTGGGTTGGAGACCGGTGAGGAATCGCATGGTGGGTGGGGGATTATGGCTGTTGTTCGTCTGTTCGGGAGAGGAGGGAGTGCAGGAACTTCTGCAGGCTGGCGGAGGTGTAGGCCCCCTCGATGCTGCGGAGTTTCACGCCCTCGGTGTAGAAGATGGTGGTGGGCACTTTGTTCAGCCCGTATTGTTCGGCCAACGCGGGGTGGGCGTCGGCGTTGACCTCCACAACCTGCACGCGGCCCTTCTCTGCCTCGGCCAGCTTCTTGAGTGCTTGGCGCATCTTCGCGCTGTGCGGGCACCACGGGGCTGTGAAGCAGAGCAGCAGACTGCGGCCCGAAACGCCCGTCACCTGACGGATATCCTCGCCCGCGTATTCGCTGTACAGCTCGAACTTCGGTCCGCCGTGGAGACCCGTCGGGGCCGTTTTGTCGCGGCGCACCAGTGTCTCCAAATCTTCCTTCTGCGGGTTGGGGGCCGGCTTGGTGGAGGTTGTGAACTGCGCCGCACGAGCCTCGCGCTCCTTCTCCGACGTCTTTTTACAGGCGGGCAGAAGGAGCAGGGCGGCCACGAGAGCCGTAACTGCAAGGGCGGGCTGCAATCTCACGCGCGTATTGTACACCCGCGCAGGTAGAGAGAAAAGCCTTTTTTTCCGCGCGCCGCGTGCTATAATGGCCCCATGCCGCCCCGCGACCCACAGGATGACGCCCCCGTGCTCCGCTTTTTGGAGTACTTGGAGGCGGAGCGCAATGCCTCCCCCCGCACGGTGGAGGCCTACGCTCGCTCGCTGGCGCAGTTCCGCGTATGGATGCAGGGGCGCTTCACCGCGTGGGTGCAGTGTACGGCGGCGGATTTTCGCGGTTGGTTGTACGAGGCGCTGGAGCAGGAGCTCAAGCCCGCCACCATCCGTCTGCGCTTTGCCTCCCTGCGCTCGTTTTACACCTATCTCATGCGCCGAGAGGGGCTGGCGGTGAACCCGCTGGAGAGTGTCACGCTGCCTAAGGCCTCCCAACGGCTGCCTATTCACCTCTCCCTGCGGCAGATGGAGCAGCTGCTCTCGCTGCCCCTGCAATTGCCCGCGGACAAGAAAAGCCCCGCGTGGCTGCCCTACCGCGATGCGGCGATTCTCGAGCTGTTTTATGCCTGCGGTATGCGATTGAGCGAGCTGGTGAGTCTCAACGCGGATGCTCTGCGGGACGGCGATGACTGCGTGCGCGTGCTCGGTAAGGGCCGCAAGGTTCGCCTCGTGCCCGTGGGGGAATACGCGAGGGAGGCTGTGGCGCGCTACCGCGAGATGGCGGGCGTGACAGGTAGCGAGCCGCTCTTCATCAGCCGCCTGGGCCGCCGCATGTCGGGCCGCAGCGTGGAGCTGATGCTCGATAAGTACCTGCGCGTCTCGGACATCCCCTTCCACATCTCCCCGCACAAGCTGCGCCACACCTTCGCCACGCACCTGCTGGATGCGGGGGCGGACCTCCGCGCCGTGCAGGAGCTGCTGGGCCACACCTCGCTCTCCACCACGCAGATTTACACCCACGTCACCAAGGCCCGCATGAAGGAGGTCTATCTCCAAGCCCACCCCCGTGCGGACTGGGGAGAGGAGGAGTGAGGTCCGACAAAGGGGGATTTGTAGATTTACTATGTACTAGGTACTATGTACTATTTTTGAATAGAGTGCGGCGGCAGCCGCCGAACTTGATAAATAGTACCTAGTAAATCCCGACAAATCCTCATTTGCCTTTCTCAGATAAACTCCCGCTTGGCGTCGGCGGGCAGGGCGTACATGAAGCGTTGGCCGTAGTATTTGCCCGTAATGCGAGAGTCCAGCAGGCAGATAAGGCCCTTATCCGTCTTGGAGCGGATGAGGCGGCCGACGCCTTGGCGGAATTTGAGGACGGCCTCGGGCAGAGTGTAGTCGCGGAAGGGATTGCCGCCCTTGTCAAGGATGGCCTCGATGCGGGCCTCGGTGAGCGGGTTGCCGGGGGATTCGAAAGGGATGCGCGTGATGATGACGTTGGAGAGCGCCTCGCCGGGTACGTCCACCCCTGTCCAGAAGCTGTCCGTGCCGAAGAGCACGCTGCCGACCGTCTCCTTGAACTGCCGTAGCATTTGCGAGCGCGTGAGGTCGTCCCCCTGCACGAAGAGCGGGTAGTTGCGCTCCCGGCACCACGGGCGCAGGCGCGCCGCTTGGTCGCGCATGAGGTTGTAGCTGGTGAAGAGCACGAAGGCGCAGCCCTTGGTTTCGTCAATCATGCGGATGAGCCAATCTGCCAGCGCGGCTCGGTACTCGTCCTCCTCTGTGGCGGGAGGGGGTGGGGGCATGCTGCGCGCCACGATGATGCGCATTTGCTCCGCAAAATTGAAGGGGCTGCCGATTTTGAGCTCGGCAGCGCTCTCTGCACCCACGCGACCGCTGAAGTAGCCCAAACCGCGCTCGCCCGTGGAGAGGGTCGCGCTGGTGCAGACGCAGGTGCGCCCCGCCTCGAACAGCTTTTCGCGCAGCACGGGGGAAACGTCGATGAGGGCGCTGTGCAGGTTGGTGTAGCAGCCGTCTGCGCCCGAGGTGTCCGCCCAGTAGACGGATTTGTCCGTCTCGCTGAGGGCGACCAGCTCGTGGGCGGTCTCAGCGTAGGCGATGACGCGGGCAGCGGTGTCCAGCAGCTCGGCTCGCGTGAGCTCGTTCTCCTCTGTGCTCGCCATTTCGCGCACCTCGGCGTAGAGGTTCTTCAGGGCGGGGGAGAGTACGTCCTCCGTCCACCCGCCTTGGCGCAGGCGCACGGTGCCGTGGTGGGCATCGAGTTGGCTGTCCTGACGCGCGTTGGCGAAAAAGACGCTTGCGGCGCCTTGGGCCTCCTCGATGAGCTGGAGGAGGCGAGGTGTGGCGTGGTGGCGCATCGTGCCCTTGTGGGTGTGCGGGTTGTAGAGGCGCAGCAGGTCGTAGGTGAGCTCCGCCTCGCCCAGCGAGAGCCCCAGCTGGTTGGCGGCGACGGTTTCGATGGTGTGCGCTTCGTCCAGCACCACGAAATCGCCGGGGAAGATGAAGCCGTCCACTCGCTCCGTGCCTTCCTCTGCCATCACGTCTGCCAGCGAGAGCAGGCCGAAGAAGAGCGTGTGGTTGAGCACGACCACCTGCGCTTCCTCCACGCGGCGGCGAGCCGCTTGGTAGGGGCAGTCAAGCCCGCAGTTGCGCGGGGTGCAGACGTGGTTTTCGCTGCAGACCTGCGCCCAGACCTTCGGCGAGATGGCCAGCTCGGGCGGCAGCTCGGAAAGGGAGCCGTCCCCGCAGTGGCGGGACCACTCCAGCAGGTCGTGCAGCTGGCGCGTCTCCTGCTGGTTGAAGAGGTCGCCGCTCTGCTCCATGGCGCGGCGCAGGCGGGTCTTGCAGAGGTAGTTGGCGCGTCCCTTCAGCAGGGCGGCCTCGAACCCGCAGCCGAGCGCCTTGGCCACGGTGGGGATGTCCTTCTGGAAAAGCTGCTCCTGTAGGTTGATGGTGTGGGTGGAGATGACGGCTTTGCGCCCGTTTTGCAGGGCGTAGCGGATGGCGGGGATGAGGTAGGCGAGTGATTTGCCGACGCCCGTGCCCGCCTCCACGAGCAGGGCGCTGTTCTCCTCCAGCGCGCGGGCTACGGCGGCGGCCATGTCCTGCTGCTGCGGGCGGAACTCAAAGCCTTTCGCACGGGACAGCAGGCCTGTCTCGGAGAAATCCAGCAGAGTCTGTTCAATCAGCTCTCCCATGGGGCAGCCGGGCGGGAAGGCGCGCCGCGCTTACAGCTGGCGGTCGCCGCAGGGGGGCAGCGCCAGACGCACGGGGAGGTCGGGGAAGAAGGTGCGCAGGGTGTTGACGTCCGTCTTGCCGTCCACAAAATACCACTTCTTGAGCGAGGTTCCGCGCACGCGTCCCGTGTCGGAGATGTACTCATCGCGCACGGCGTAGATGTAGCTGCGGCGCTCGATGCGGGTGCGGGCGCCGTCCTCACCGGGCATGCTGATGACCAGCGTGGTGGGCAGGATGACAATGCGGGAGTAATCGCGGTTGGCCGCGGTGATCTCCTCCGCACGGGTGCGGGCATTGACATCCTTGCGTACGGCCTCCACCATGCTCATGGGCGGCGTGGCGAGGTATTCGCCCGTGGGGCTACCCACACTAAAGCTCTCGATGCGCACGCCCTGCGCCTTCATCGCCTCGCCCATTTTGGCATACTGGGCGCGCAGGGCCTTTTCATTGGCGTCTCTGCGGGCCTTGTTCTTCGCGGCACTCTCGGGGTCAGCACCCGTGAAGAGACGGGCGGCGTTGGCCTCGCCGCTGCGGCGGGCGCCGAGCTGGTCCGCATAGGTGCGGCGCAGCGGGGGGTACATGGAATCCAGCGCCCAGACCATGTCGCAGTTGCGGACGGCGGCGCCGTATTGGCGGGCGGCCTCGCGGGCGGATTCTGCCTCGGCGGAGGCAGCGGCGCAGACATCCGCGCCGACCATGGCAGTGAGAAGAAGGAGAAGGAGGTGCTTCATGCACCCAATATAGCAGAAAAACACCGCCATATCAAACGCGTAATGCGGTGAATGACGGAATGCGCCGCGGACGCACTGCTGCCTTGCTTCGCCCGCGGGGATATGGTAGGATAGGTGCATGAAACGGCTGCTGTCTCTCACCGCCTTGTCTGCGCTGCTGCTCTGCTCCTGCGGGGAGCGGGAGCAGACGGCTGCAACCGTGCCGCATTGGGATGAGAGCGCTATCCCCATCTCCAAGAAATGCGCGGAGTGCCACCGCAAGGAGTATGAGGATTGGGTGCGCAGCGACCATGCGTGGGCGGCGCGCCCCGCGAGCCACGCACCCGCCGCCGCGTTTGCGGGGCAGAAGCTCGATGCCCACGGCGTGACGCTTATTCCCGAGCGCAACGCGCAGGGCGCTTTTCAGTTCCGCGAGGAGGCGAGCGGTAAGGTGTACCCCGTGATGCAGGTGATTGCCCGCAAGCCTCTGATTCAGTTCGCCGTGGCGGGGGAGCGCGGCGCGTGGCAGGTGCCGAGCGCCGCATGGGATGTCGAGAAGAACGAGTGGTTTGATGTCTTCCGCGACGATGAGCGACAGCGCGAGGACGGCAACGCCGAGCGCAAGCCCGGCGAGTGGGGCCATTGGCAGGGCCGCGGCATGACGTGGAACTCCCAGTGCGCGTGGTGCCACATGAGCGGTTACCACAAGAATTACAAGCCCGAGACGGACAGCTTTGACTCCACGGCGCAGGAACCCGGCGTGACCTGCATCGCCTGCCACAAGCTCACGGACAAACCGCAGAAGGACGGCTGTATGGTGGCCAAGGAGGACCGCGTGATGACGCGCAAGCAGAACCATGATGTATGCGCCTCCTGCCACGCTCGCCGCGAGGAGCTGGATGACGATTTTAAGCCCGGAGATGATTTTGACGACCACTTCCGCCTCGAACTGCCGCGCATGCCGGGGATTTTCCTGCCCAACGGCGCGCAGCGGGAGGAGGACTACGTGGAGACGGGCTTCCGCCTGGCGCAGATGGGCGCCACGGGCGTGACCTGCTATGACTGCCACGATGCTCACGCGGGCGACGTGCTCGCCCCCATCGAGGACCACAGCCGGTGCCTGCGTTGCCACGGTACTCACATGGTGATTAACGGCAAGGAGGCACCCTACATCTCCCCCAACCGCAACGCAGGGCCCTGCAAACCATCCAAGGACGGCGAGCCCGGCACCCCCGGCAGCCCGCACCCCACCGTTCCCGCCATGACGCAGGGCAATCTCTGCGTGGAGTGTCACATGCCCGAGGATCGCTACATGGGCCGCGACCCGCGCCGTGACCACTCCCTGATGCCGCCCGACCCCGGCGTGAGCGATCATACGGGTGTGGAGCTGACCTGCATCCGCTGCCATGCGGACAAGGGGGAGGCGTGGTGCAAGAGCCGCTGGGTGCAGCACTACCGCAACAATCCTTGGATGGATAAGCACCGCCCGCGCATCGTCGCGGCGGGGGCAGCCATGCGCGGCGAAGGGAAGGAAGAAGAGCTGTTGGCCGCTTATGCGGGGGAGCCGATTCCCGCATGGCGCGCGACGATTCTCGGTTTGTTGGCGCAGATGCCCCGCACGGAGGCAGTGCTGAGCCTGGCCCGCGAGGCCGCGAAGGATGAGAGTGCCATGGTGCGCGCCGCCGCGGCGGAGCTGTTGGGCGCCGAGGCCGCCCCGTTGATGGCGGATAAGTGCCGCGCCGTGCGCCATGCGGCGGGCTGGCAGAGTTTCCCCGCGGCGCTGCGCCACCCGCAGGTGGGGGCGGAGATGCTTTCTACCGCCCGTTTGCAGGCCGACCAACCCACGGGCGCCATGCAGCTGGCTATGCTCTCCGCGGCGCAGGGGGATGTTCAGATGACGGATACTCAGTACCGTCGTGCCGTCGAGATGGACCCCGCCAGCGCGGTGCCGCGCATGGACTACGCCGTGTTCCTCGCGCAGCGCAACCGCCCGATGGAGGCCCTGCAACAGATGTTGGCCTGCACCAAGGCCCACCCCGAGCTGGCGGAGGCACAGTACCGCCTCGGCCTGATTCTTGCAGAGCTGGGGCAGCGCCCCGCTGCCGTGCGCGCCCTGCAAAAGGCCGTGGAGCTGGATGCCGCCCATGCCCGCGCCGCCGAGGCACTTCGCGCCCTTGCACCCGCTCAACCCTGATGTTTTTCTGATGACTACGGATTATTTATCTCAGCTGACTTTGGATTCCGGCACGGCCATTTGGGCGGTGCTGGGCGTGGTGGTGATTGCCATTGCGCTCTTCATGCTCCTCAAGGGTGTGATTAAGATGCTGCTGCTCGCCTCCGTGCTGTGTGCGGCGGCGGCCCTGTGGATTTTTCTCCAGCGTAACGGCTGCACCTATCTCGAGTTCGTCATGGACTCTCCCCCCGCGGAGCTGGCGGAGCTGTTGCCGTGGCTCGGCTCGGGCTTCGTTCTGCTGGTCAGCTACCACATCCGCACATGGTTCATGCAGCTTTTCTCTACCGATCGCCGCGCGGGCGCGGGCTGCATCATCACCACCATCATGATGTGCGGCCTCATGCTCTGGCTGGGCTTGGTGGGTCTGTCCTACTACTGCGACATCAGCCGCATCGGCTACTATCATGAGCTGGCGCTCTCGCAAATCAACCCGCCCGCGCAGCAGGCCCCGGGGCAGGCTATCCCGATTGCCAAGCCGTGGTTGGTGAATATGAAGAGCGAAATCAACCGCCAGTCCGCGCTGCGTTGGCTGCTCTCTCTGAGCCCCATGGAGAACCCCGCGCAGACGAACCTCGCCTGTTTGCTGGCCTATGGCTGCACCTTCGACGAAGCGACGGCCACGGCCTTCTACCAGCAGAGCCTCGCGGGCATCGGCTTGCCGCAGCCCTCTCGCGTGCTCGACTTGCTGCGCGACCCCGGCTTGCGCCGTTTGGTGGCGGATAAGCGTTTCGTGACGCTGTTGGAGAACGAGCGCCTAACCACGGTGGTCCAGTTCCGCGACACGGAGGAAAGGCTCATCAACATTTTGGAAAATTAAAAACTCATGAAGATGCGCATCGGTACGAGAGGCAGCGAGCTGGCGTTGGCGCAGACACGCCTCGCTATCGCCGCGTTGCAGGCGGCGCACCCCGGGCTGGAGTGCGAGGTGCAAATTATCACCACGGCGGGTGATCGCCGCACGGACATCCCGCTGCACCAAGTCAACGCCGCTACGGGCACGGGGGATAAGGGTGTCTTTATCGCTGCCATTGAGGAGGAGCTGGCCGCGGGCACCATCGACTGCGCCGTTCACAGCCTCAAGGATATGCCCGGTGTGCTCGACGAGCGCTTTGCGCTGGCTGCGGTGCTGCCGCGCGAGGAGATTCAGGATGTGCTCGTGCTGCGCGCGGACGCTGAGCTGCGCCCCGACGGCGCGGGCCTGTGCATCGCCACGGGCAGCGTGCGCCGCACGCACCTCATGCAGAGCTGTTACCCGCAGGCCCGCACGGTGCCCGTGCGCGGCAACGTGGCTACGCGCCTACGCAAAGTGGCCGAGAACCCTGAGCTGAGCGGCACGCTGCTCGCTCGCGCGGGGCTCAACCGCCTCGGCTACGACCGCGAGACTATTGAAGTGAGCGGAGTGCAGCTGCGTGTCGTGGGGTTGGATGCGGAGCGTTTTTGCCCGGCGCTGGGGCAGGGGGCCGTGGCCCTCGAAACGCGTAAGGATACTTTTGAACCGATGGTGGCGGCCGTGAACGACGCGCCGACCTCCCGCGCCATTCGTTGCGAGCGCGCCTTCCTCAACCTCCTGCAAGCGGATTGCTCCGTGCCCGTCGGCGGTTATGCCCGCACTACCGCCACGGGCGAGCTGGAGTTCCGCGTGGTGTTCTACCCCAAAGCGGGCGAGCCGATTCGCCTCGTGCAGCACGGCGCGGAGCCCGAAGCCGTTGCCCGAGCCGCCTATGAGGAGCTGATGAAGCGGCTCGGTTAAGAGGCCGCGCCGAGTTTGAGCACGGGCAGACCCTCCACGGCGTCATCCCATGCGGCGGTGGGGATGCTGAACTCCAGCCACGCCTCGGGCTCGTCCTCTCCCGGCAGCTCAAGGCGCTTCATCTCCACCTCGCAGTCGGGCTGGCCGAGAATCTCCGGCTCGACGGCATCCAGCTCCGTAGCGGGAATGCGCAGTGCCAGCACATCGCCCTCGGGCTTCTCCTGCGGGAGGTAGATGTAGAGGTCATCCCACACGCCCACCATACGGTAGCCCTCAGGCAGCGTGACGCCCTCCACGGGCGTCGCGCAGTAAATAGCCTCGCCGTTCACCTGCATCCAGTCGCCGATGCGGCGGAATACATCGGCCACGGCCTCGGGCACGGAACCGTCCCCGCGCGGGTTGATATTGAGCAGCAGATTACCGCCCTTCGCCACACATTCCTCCAGTGTGGCAATCACCGTAGCGGGGGATTTGAACTCGGTGTCGTAGCGGTTGTAGCCCCAGTTGCGGCCCACGGTCATGCAGCTTTCCCAGTCCTGTCCGTCAAGCCCGCCCTCGGGCACGCGCTGCTCGGGGGTGATGAAATCGCCCTCATCCTTGCGCTCGGCGGCGGCTTCATCCTGCTCCTGCGAGGCATCGGTGCCCGAGTAGGCGAAGAGGCGGTTGTTCATGATGATGTTCGGTTGGTGCTTGCGGCAGGCGGCCATCAGCTCGGGCGCTTTCCAGCCGCGCTCGCCCTGCATTTCGCCGCCGGAGTAATCCCACCACAGAATGTCGATGGGCCCGTACTTCGTCGTCAGCTCCTCCGCCTGGCGGTGCAGGTAGCGGATGTAGGCCGCTTGATCGCGGGGAATGCCGTTCTGCTCCAGCTCCTGTTTCTGGAACTTGGGGTAGGGCAGGTCGCAGGGGATGGTGTAGTCGTAGCTCGGGTGGTGCCAGTCTATCACGCTGTGGTAGAGCCCCACGCGCAGCCCGTTGGCACGGCAGGCCTCCGTGAACTCCTTCACGAGGTCGCGGCCCAGCTTGGCCTGCGAGCAGAAATCCGTCGTATCCGTGTCGAAGAGGGCAAAGCCCTCGTGGTGCTTGCTGGTGAGCACCACATAGCGGCAGCCCGCCGTCTTGGCCAGCATTGCCCATTGCTCCGCGCAGTTCGGCGCAGGGGCGAACAGCGGCAGCGCTTCCTCCGCGTAGAGAGAGGAGGCCATCTGCAGGTTGTTCTGCGTCCACTCCGCGCCGCAGCGGTGCCCGCGGAACTCGCCGCCCAACCCGGAGTACAGCCCGTAGTGGATAAACATGCCGAAATGCGCCTCGCGCCACCACGTCATGTGGGCATCGGCCTGTTGCTCCGTTCCCGCGGCGGGGGCGGTAAAATCATCCTCGGAGAGCGCGGTGAGGGGCAGGGGGTGCAAAGCCAGCACACCCGCCGCCAGCAGAGAAAACAGCGGTTTTAACATGCCGCCATGCTAGCAAAAACGCTAGAGAAGGACAAATCAAAAATCATTGCCACATCGGATGAACGTTCGACAAATGAGAATTTGTAGATTTACTATGTACTAGGTACTATGTACTATTTTTGAATAGAGTGCGG